>DATBGF010000337.1:0-4370 GCA_036558145.1 Acidimicrobiales bacterium | reverse complement strand
TGGGTGGGCTGCTCGACTCGCGGCTGACGCTGGCCCAGCACCGCGAGGTCCTGGTGCTCGCCGGCTGGCTGGCGCTGCTCGTCGGCTGCGTCGAGTACGACGGCAGGGACCTGCGCGCCGCTGAGGTCACGCGCCGGGCGGCCGCGAGTCTCGGGCAGGAGGCGGATCACGTCGGGATCATGGGCTGGGCCCAGGAGATGACGTGTTGGTTCGCCCTCACGCAGGGCCGGTATCGCCAGGTGGTCGACGCGGCCCAGGCCGGGCACGCCGTGGCCGCGCACGAGCCGGTGGCGGTCCAGCTGGCGGCGCAGGAGGCGAAAGCCTGGGCCCGGATGGGCGACCACCGCCAGGTGGAGCTGGCGCTGGAGCGGGGTCGGGTGCTGCTGGAGTCACTTCCTTACCCGGATGACCTCGACAACCACTTCACCGTCGATCCGGACAAGTTCGACTTCTACGCCATGGACTGCCACCGCCGGTTGGGCGAGGACGCCAAGGCGACCCTGTACGCCCGCGAGGTCCTCAGGAAGAGCACCGCCCCCGACGGCACACTCCGCTCTCCGATGCGCGCCGCCGAGGCCCACACCACGATCGCGGTCGCCGCCGCCCGCGAAGGCGACCTCGACGGCGCCGTCGAATCCGGCACCACGGCCATCGAGATCCCGCGCCAGTCGGTGCCCTCGTTGCTCATGGTCACCGACGACCTCGTGGCCGAGCTCCGCCTGCGCTACGAGGGCGAGCCTGGTGCCATCGACTACCTCGAACGGCGCCGGGCCATGACGTCGAGGGACCCCGGGCCCGCAGGGCGTTAGTGCATCGCCGGGGGAAGCTGGCCGGTCAGGGTTCCGAAGATGGGGCCGGGCACGTCGGGGACGCCCGGGGAGCACCAGGTGCCGGCGAGGTGCATCGGCGCTGCCGGGTCGTGGGGCCGCCTGCCGTCACGTACGGGCGTGAGCTCGAAGGTGATCGCCGACCCGCCCAGGTCCCCGGGGCAGGTGCCGGCGGGGGGCCCGCCGACCTCGCCGGAGACGGTGCCCGTGATGGAGCGCCGGCCCGGGGAATCGATCGTGAAGGTGCCCGCGTAGGGGAAGTTCGGGGTGCTGCCGCCGAAGAGGTCGACGCAGCCCTCGATGTGGATGGTGTCGCCCCGGTTCGTGGCCAGCGTCGCGTCGTGCGACTGCTCGATGAGGCTGCACCCGCCCGCCAAGATCTGGAACGTGCTGGTCCCCGTGAACTCGACCGTGCGGATGGGCCCGGCCGCGGCCCCGCCGGCCGGCATCGCGACTGCTCCCAGGCCGACGAACGCGGCGAGCGCAGCCGCGCCGATGAACTTGCGCATCAGTGTCCCCCCTGCTGACCGAGATCGATCGCCGACAGTCAAACACAATGCGACGGCGAGGAGTCGGCGCCCCCCGGACGCGAAGGGCCCCCAGGGGCAAGCCCCGGGGGCCCGTGATGGGACCGTCACCCCGCGAGGCGGGGGAGAGGATCAGAAGTGGTCGTGGTCGTCGTTGATCTGGGCCCGGATCTCACCCGCGGGACGGGTGGTCGAGTGGACGTTCACGTACGTCGCCCCGGACTGCAGGGCCCGCACGAACTCGCCGAACTCGCCCGAGTTGAGCCCGACCGCTGCGCCACCGGCCTGGCCGAGGACGTCGGCGGCCGTGATGGTGCCGGTGATGGTCCCGCCCGCGGCGGGGCAGGCCTGGGTGCCGGCCGGGCCGTTGCCCAGGTTGGTGCACAGGAACACGATCACCGGACCGGAGTTCGTCCGGTTCTCGAAGTGGATGTGCGCCTGCGTGGCGTCTGACTCGAGCCCACTGAACGTCAGCGAATAGCTGAGCGTGTCTCCTGCACGGTTCAGGTCGATCTTGAACGTGCCGATACCCGGCGTGGAAAGCGCGGGAACTTCCTGGAACCCCGTGAGGGTCTCCCTGGCCCTGACGTTGTCGGCGGCAGCTACGGTGCCAATCCCGATCACTGCGGCGATCGCGACGACGGCAGCGAACTTGACGCGTGCGTACACGGTCTTCCTCCTCCAGTCGGCGAGACCAGACGGCCGCTATCCCCCATCGGTCGGCCAGCCACGTTGTGACGTCAAGGTAACGCGGTCCGGGGTCGAAAAGGGAGGTCTCCGATCGGCGCCCCCCATCCGTCCCGCCGGGACCGCTCAGTTTCGGGCCCGCGCGCCGTCTGTACCGGCAGCAACTGAGCACAGTGATGGAGCGCACCATGCAGACACCCCCGATCGTGTCGGCCTCGGAGTGGGAGGCCGCCCGCGAGCAGCTGCTCGTCAGGGAGAAGGAAGTGACCCGCGCCCGCGACGCGCTGGCCGCCGAGCGCCGGCGGATGCCGTGGCTGGCCGTGGAGAAGGAGTACGTGTTCGAGGGCCCCGACGGCAAGAAGAGCCTGGTCGACCTGTTCGACCGGCGCCGCCAGCTGATCGTCTACCGCGCGTTCTTCGAGCCGGGGGTGTTCGGCTGGCCCGACCACGCCTGCCGGGGCTGCTCGATGCTGGCCGACCAGGTCGGCAACCTCGCCCACCTGAACGCCCGCGACACCACGCTGGTGTTCGCCTCGCGGGCGCCCCAGGCCGACATCGAGCGGCTGAAGGCCCGGATGGACTGGAAGATGCCCTGGGTGACCATCACCGACGACTTCGACGCCGACTTCGACGTGGACGAGTGGCACGGCACGAACGCGTTCATCCGCGACGGTGACCGCGTGTTCCGCACCTACCTCGTCAACGTCCGGGGCGACGAGGCGATGGGCTCCCTGTGGAGCTACCTGGACATGACCGCGCTCGGCCGCCAGGAGGAGTGGGAGGACTCACCCGAGGGCTACCCGCAGACCGCGCCGTACGAGTGGTGGAACTGGCACGACGAGTACGCGGACGACCGCCCGGTCGACGAGGAGTGGCTCGAGCGGGTCAAGGGCGCGCAGTGATCAGCTTGCCCTCGGCGTCGTAGGCGATGGTGCAGGCCTGGTCGAGGTCGAGCACCTGCATGAAGCGGCCGAGGGCCAGGTACTTGCCGAGCACGAGGGTGAGGTCGACGATCTCGGCCGGCGAGAAGTGGGCGTTGAGCCGGGCGAGCAGGTCGCCGTCGATGGCCTGCGAGTCGGTGGCGAACCGCTCGGCGTACTCGATCGCCACCCGCTCCGCGTCGCTGAACCGGTCGCTCGTCGCGTGCTGCGAGACCGCGGCGAGCGACTCCTCGTCCGCCCAGTCGTTGCGCCACGTCATGCAGAGCACGCAGCCGTTGATCTCGGCGATCCGCATCCGCACGAGCTCGTGCAGGCGGCGGGGGAGCGGCGACGCCCACACGGCCTTCTCCAGGGCGGACACGGCGGGCACGAAGTGGGGGACGAGGCTCAGCGTGCGCGTCACCTCGGGCCCCTCACCGGCGGGGATGTCGATCCGAGGCACCCTCGAAGCCTGACACACCGTCAGGCCCGCGTGCGGCGTGCCGGCGGTCCCGGGAACTTTTCCGGTCCGGGATACGACTGATACGGGCGCGCCGGGAGGTCCCTCGGCGCGCCGGCGCGAGGCGCCGGGAGCGACGGGAGAACCTGGATGCGACGAGTCGTCGCCACGGGCGCGGTGGCCGCCACCGCCCTGATGCTCACGGCGGGCGTGGCCGCCGCCCACAGCGAGTGGGAGCCAGGGGACGCCGCCCCCGGCAGCGTCGCCGACCTGACCCTGTTCGTCGAGGACGAGCAGCCCGACGCCGGGACGGTCAAGGTCGAGCTGTTCTTCCCCGAGCCGATCACGGTCGCCGCCCTGCCGGCGGCGCCGGGCTTCACCGCCACCGTCACCGGCGGGCAGGTCGGGGGCCCGGCGACCGGGGTCACCTGGGAGGGCGGGCCGGCTCCCAGCGACGTCGAGGTCCCGATCACCCTGGGGCCGCTCCCGGACCAGCCGGGCCAGCTCCAGTTCAAGGTGGTGCAGACCTACGACAACGGCGAGGTCGAGCGCTGGATCGACGACTGGCCCGAGGGCTCCCCCGAGCCGCCCAACCCGGGGCCGGTGCTCGGCCTCGTGCCCGGGGCGGCGGGCTCCATCCCGCCCGCGACCGAGGCTCCGGCCACGACGGCGACCACCGAGGCGGCCACCACGACCGCGCCGCCGGCGACCACCTCCGACGAGAGCGCCGCCGCGGAGTCCGACGACGACTCGGGGACCAGCCCGCTCGTCTGGCTGATCCCCGTCGCCGTGCTGATCGCCGCCGCGGCCGGTGCCGCCGTGTACCTGCGGCGGCGGCGGGCCCCGGCGCCGCCCCAGCCGGAGCCGGAGCCCGCGGAGCGCGGCGGGGGCGAACCGCCTAGCAGCTGACCCCGGCGAGCGACACGGCCTGGCAGACGCTGGCGCGGGT
>DATBGF010000336.1:0-2250 GCA_036558145.1 Acidimicrobiales bacterium | reverse complement strand
TGGAGGCCGACGGGGTGATCGCCGACACGCTGGGCGAGGTCTCCTACGGCTGATCCCGGCTGAGTCGCCCTACTTGCACCGGCGGTACAGGACCGCCTGGCCGTCGGTGTAGTTGCCGACCACGCAGAAGTGGTCGCGGATCACCTGGTTCGGCGCGTCGGACCCGTACTTCATCGAGGCGTTGGGCTCCATCCAGCCGTTCCACAGGCCGGTGAGGATCACGTAGTCGGCCGACGCGACGTCGGCGGCCAGGCTGGAGCCGGGCTTGTTGGCCAGGCCGGGGTCCATCTCGATGTAGTAGGTCGCCGGCTGCATCTCGGGGAACAGCCAGTAGATGAACACGTCGCTGTACCAGGTGCGGCGCAGGTCCGACGGCCCGACGAGGAGGCGGTCACCGGGCTTGGCCAGCTTGCCGAGCTCGTCGACGGCGGCCTGCACGCCCAGATAGGCCCGATGGTCGCCGAGGTAGAAGTAGCGGTCGTCGCGCTGCACCTTGAAAGCGTGTGGCACCTGCCCGAGGCCGACGCGGGTGTGCAGCAGGTAGTAGCGGAACGTGAACAGCGCGGTGAAGGAGAGCGTCACGGCGAGGGCGACGGCCCCGCCGGCGGTGAGCGCCCGACGCAAGGAGACCCGCGGCCGCCAGCGGCGGACGACCTCGATCGTCGCCGGGATCAGGAACGGGAACGGGACGCACGTGACCCACAGCAGGTGGGCCGAGTCGGGCCGTTGCAGGCCCTGGGGCAGGATGCCGAGGCTCACCAGCCCGACCGCCAGCAGCGCCGTCGAGCGCCCTGAGGGCGAAGGGAGGCCACGGCGCAGCCAGATCGCCACGGCGAGCAGGCCGACGGCGGCGATCAGCATCAGGAAGAACCACAGGAACAGGGTGTGCGACGCCGACAGGTGGGGCAGGCGCCACCACGGCGGGATCTCTTCGGCGACCGCCTGCAGGCCACCGTCGAGGTGGCCCCATGACGGGGGCCGGGGCAGCTCGCGGCCCGCCCGGAGGTGGAAGACGGGGTCGATGATCATGCCTCGGAACGACGCCGTCGGTCCCGCCATCACCAGTTGCACCCACATCGGGATCAGCCCGACGACGGCCGCCAGCAGCACCGGCGCCCTGCTGGCGCGGTGCTTCCAGAGCAGCCAACCGAGGACGAGGGCGAGGGCGATGATCAGGTCGGGCCGGTAGGTGAGGGCGAGGCCGGCCAGCAGCCCACTGGCCGCCCACGCCCAGCGGCGCTGGCGGGCGTCGGCGAGGTGCACACCGCGCACCGCGAAGACGGCGCTCCACAGCAGGAGGGCGAGCCCGCCGTTCCACGCCATCGCGGTGAGGGCGATCGGCGTCAGGACGTAGAACACGGCGAGGGCGGCGACGGCCGTCGCAGTGACCCGCCCCCACGCCCGGGCCAACGTGAACAGGGCCAGCAGGATGGCGACGTGCTGCAGGAGGCCGAACGTGCGCTCGGCGGCGAGGTTGTGGCCGAAGATCCCGTACCAGGCCTCGAGGACCTGCAGCGAGCCCGGGCCGTAGAGGTGCAGGAAGTCGACGTTCGGCACGTCGCCGTGGGCCATCCGCTCGGGGAAGTAGAGCATGAAGCCCTCTTCCATCGTCCCGCCGGTGAAGCGGTACAGGCCGCGCAGCGGGAGGGCGACCAGGGCGGCGACGACGGCGATCCCGGCCCACGTCCCGAGCGCCCCGGCGGACCGCCGCCGCAGCCCGCCGGACCCGCCGAGCACGAAGGCCGTCGGATCGTCGTGGACGTCAGCCGGCCGCTCGACGGCGATGGTGGTGGCGGTCGCGGTCGATCCCGCCGCCGGTGCGGCCGGCGGCTCCTCGGTCAGCGGCTCCACGATGGCCGAGACGCTACCGGTGGCCGGCCACGACGTCGGGCATCCCGCCCGGGGGGTGCCGGGGTCGGCGGGGGCCGGCCGGTACGATCCGGGGTTCGTGATCGAGACGTCGGAGGCGCCCGAGACGCGCCCGGTCTCCGGGGGATCGCAGGCGCGGTGGTGGACGGCCCGGCCCCGGTGGTGGGCCGTGGTCGTGGCGACGCTGCTGGTCGGGCTGCCGATGATCGTCGCCGTCGCCGTCCTGCGGACCAAGCCGTGGCACCCGGTCCTCGACCTGGCGATGACCGAGTTCCGCGTGCGCGACGTCTTCGGCCGGCACACCCCCTTGATCGGGCTCCCCGGCCGGATCGGCACCTACCCCAACCAGGGCAGCCACCCCGGCCCGCTGAGCTTCTACCT
>DATBGF010000335.1:0-9920 GCA_036558145.1 Acidimicrobiales bacterium | reverse complement strand
GACGGTGACGTCGACGGCGGCCACGACGGCGTCTACGACCGCCTCCACCAGCGGATCACGGTCACGGCCCCCGGCGCGGGCGCCCCGGTGCTGACCACCGAGCCCTCCGGCATGCTCCAGGCCCTCGGCGTGCGCACCCAGGAGCTCCCGCTGCGGCCGCTCGACCCCGAGGGCCGCGTGTTCGTGACCACCGATCCCCGCAGCGGCATGCGGGAGCTGGTGGTCTTCACCGGCCCGGCCGGGGGCCGTACAGGCGTCTACCTGGGCGGCCGCCTCCATCGCCGGGCGGGGTAGGCCCTCAGGCGCCGGTCAGGATCTCCCTGACCTCGTCGATGCTCTCGGCGGTCACGAGGACGAGGACCTCGTCGCCCGCCTGCAGGCGGGTGTCGCCGCGGGGGACGATGACCCGGTCGTTGCGCAGCACCGCCACCGCCGTCGAGTCGCGGGGGAAGCCGAGGTCGGCGATGTCGCGGTCGGTGGCGGGGCTCTCGCCCGCCAGCGTGACCTCGATCAGGCTGGCCCGGCCCGACTCGAACGAGAGCAGGCGCACCAGGGAGCCGACGCTGACGGCCTCCTCGACCAGGGCGGTGAGCAGGTGCGGGGTCGACACGGCCACGTCGACGCCCCAGTTCTCGTTGAACATCCACTCGTTCTTCGGGTTGTTGACCCGGGCCACGACGCGGGGGACCGCGAACTCCTGCTTGGCCAGCAGGCTGATGACCAGGTTGTCCTCGTCGTCGCCGGTGACGGCCGCCACCACGTCGGCGTCGGCCATGCCGATGACCCGCAGGCTGTTGACCTCGCAGGCGTCGGCCAGGTGCCACTCGACGCCCTTGGGCTCGCCCGTCTTCGTCACCCGGGTGACGCGGTCCTCGTCCTGCTCGATGATGTGGACGTCGTGGCCGGCCTGCTGCAGCTCGCCGGCGATGAACGTGCCGACGGCGCCGCCGCCGGCGATGACAACCTTCATGCCACCACCTTCACCCCGCCGCCCCGGCGAGGTGCTTGTCGACTTCTTCCAGGTGACCGACGGCCACGGCCAGGTACACGACGTCGCCGTCCTGGGTGACCAGGTCGGGCGTGGCCACCTGGGCGGTGCCCATGCGGCTGACGGCCACCGCCCGGGACACGCCGGGGATGTCGATGGCGGTCAGGGGCTGGCCGGCCCAGCTGGGCGCCACCGGGCGCTCGACCACCACGACGTGGGCGCTGGGGTCGACCCAGTCGTTCTCCGAGGCGTCGGGCAGGAGCTTGCGGATCGTGCGGTCGATCGTCCACTGCACCGTGGCGATGGTCGGGATGCCGAGGCGCTCGTAGATGACCGCCCGGCGGGGATCGTAGATGCGGGCCACGACCCGCTCGACGCTGAAGGTCTCACGCGCCACGCGAGCGGTCAGGATGTTCGAGTTGTCGCCGCTGGTGACCGCGGCGATGGCGCCGGCGTGGCGGATGCCGGCCTCCTCCAGCGTGTCGCGGTCGAAGCCGACCCCGACGACCTGCTGGCCCGCGAAGTCCTCGTCCAGGCGCTGGAACGCCTTGGGGTCCTTGTCGACCACGGCCACCGAATGGCCCTGGTCCTCGATGATCTTGGCGAGCCCCGAGCCGACCCGGCCGCAGCCCACGATGACCACATGCATGGGGGGCGACGCTACTGCACACCGGGTTCGGTCCAGAACTCGGCCCCCACCTGGCACGACTCTGACGCGGCCTTGACAGGACCCCGTCGGAGTAAGGCATGCTTACCAGTCGATGAGCGGGGACGTTCTCACGTGATCGTGTGCCACTGCCAGGTCGTCAGCGACCGGCGCATCCGCGCCGAGATCGAGGCCGGGGCGGTGACGGTCGACGAGATCTCCGAACGGTGCGGAGCAGGCGCGCGCTGTGGGTCATGCCGCCCTACTATCAGCGTGCTCCTGGCGACCATGGTCGTCGCCGACCAGGTCGAGCCGGCCGCCTGACCCCCTCCCCGGAGGTTCCCGCGCATGCAAGGGCAACCCGAGATCATCGAGTTCCTCAACGAGGTCCTGACCGCGGAGCTCACTGCGGTCAACCAGTACTTCGGCCACAGCCGGATGCTGTCGAACTGGGGCTACAAGGAGCTCGCTGATCACGCCCGGGACGAGTCGATCGACGAGATGAAGCACGCCGACGCCCTGATCGAGCGGATCCTCTACCTCGAGGGGATGCCCAACCTCCAGCGCCTGGGCGCGGTCCGCCTGGGCGAGGAGCCGGTCGAGCAGCTCCGCCTCGATCTCGAGCTCGAGGTCGAGGCCGTGGAGCGCTTCAACCGCGGCATCGCCCTCGCGGTCGAGAAGGGCGACAACGGCACCCGCGAGCTGCTGGCGGGCATGCTCGTGTCCGAGGAGGAGCACGTGGACTGGCTCGAGACCCAGCTCTACCTGGTCGAGAACCTGGGCGCGCAGCTCTACCTGAGCGAGCAGCTGAGCAGCTAGACGCCGCGCCCCGGGCCGCGCTGGCCCGCCAGCAGGTCGCGGATCTCGGTCAGCAGCATCGCCTCGTCCGAGAGCTGCTCGGGCTCGACCGGCTCCTCGCCGCGCTTGCGCCGCGCTTCCAGCATGTTCAGCGGCTTCACCACGAAGAAGAAGATCACCGCCGCCACGATCAGGAAGTAGATGAGCGCGTTGATGACCGTGCCGACCTCGAACGTGCTGCCGTTGATCTCGAAGTCGATCTTCTGGAACTCCGTGCCGCCGATCATCCCGATCAGCGGCGTGATGAGGCCGGCCACGATCGCGGCCACGACCGCGCTGAAGGCGGTGCCGATGACCACCGCCACGGCCAGGTCCACGACGTTGCCGCGGGCAATGAAGTCCTTGAACTCCTTGAACACACCAGGCATCCGCGTACGGTACCCAGTCCTCGGACCGGTTAGGAGGGGGACATGCAGGTTGCGATCACCGGCGCCAGCGGGCTGATCGGCCGGGCGCTCACGAGCTCGCTGCAGGCGGACGGGCACACCGTGCGGCCGCTGGTCCGCCGCCCGTCGGACGATCCGGGCGCGGTGCACTGGGACCCGGCGGCCGGGACCATCGACGCCGCCGCCCTCGACGGCGTGGACGCGGTGGTGAACCTGGCCGGGGCCGGCATCGGCGACAAGCGGTGGTCCGAGGACCGCAAGCGGGAGCTCCACGACAGCCGCACCCGTAGCACGGACCTGCTGGCCCGGACGCTGGGGAACCTGGCCCGGCCCCCTGCGGTGCTGCTGTCGGGCTCGGCGATCGGCTTCTACGGCAGCCGCGGCGACGACGTGCTGACCGAGGTGTCGGCGCCGGGCGACGACTTCCTCGCCGGGCTGGTCGCGGACTGGGAGGGCGCGGCCGCGCCCGCGGTCGACTCCGGCATCCGCACGGCCTGGCTGCGCAGCGGCCTGGTCCTGGCCGGCCACGGCGGGATCCTGCCCCGCATGGCGCTGCCGTTCCGGTTCTTCGCCGGCGGGCGGCTGGGGTCCGGCAAGCAGTGGATGAGCTGGATCACGCTGGACGACGAGGTGGGCGCCATCCGCTTCCTCCTCGACCGGGCCGACATCTCGGGACCGGTCAACCTGGTGGCGCCCGAGCCCGTCACCAACGCCGAGCTGGCCAAGGCCCTCGGCGCGGCGCTGCACCGCCCGGCGGCCATCCCGGTGCCGGCGTTCGGTCCCCGCCTGCTGCTGGGCCGGGAGATGGCGGACGGCCTGCTGTTCGGCAGCCAGCGGGTCCGCCCCGACGTGCTGGTGCACGCGGGCTACGGCTACGCCCACACCGAGATCGCCCCCGCGCTGCGGGCGGTGCTGGGGCGCTGAGGTGGCCGAGGACGGTGCGGACGGGCGGCCCGGGGTGGCCGCCTTCGACTTCGACGGCACGCTGTCCGAGCGGGACACGCTGGTGCCGTTCCTGCGCCGGGTGCGGGGCACGCCCCGGGTCCTGGCCGCCGCGGGCCGGGCGGTGCCCCAGGTGCGCGACCGCGACCGGTTCAAGCTGGCGCTGCTCGGCCACCTCTTCCGCGACCAGTCCGCGGAGCAGCTGGCGGCCGAGGGCGAGGCGTACGTGCCCGCGCTGGAGTCGGTGCTGCGTCCCGAGATGCTGGACCGGGTGCGCTGGCACCAGGCGGAGGGCCACGCCACCCTGCTCGTGTCGGCGTCGCTGGGCGCCTACCTGCGGCCCCTGGCCGGGCGGCTCGGGCTCGACGCCGTCCTGGCCGTGGAGCTGGTGGCGGACGCGGGCGGCCGGCTGACCGGCGAGGTGGTCGGCGGCCTCAACACCCGCGGCGTCGAGAAGGTCGCCCGGCTGCGCCGCTGGATCGAGGACCGCTACGGCCCTGACGCCGAGGTCGAGCTGTGGGCCTACGGCGACT
Source organism: Acidimicrobiales bacterium (assembly GCA_036558145.1). Lineage (GTDB taxonomy): Bacteria > Actinomycetota > Acidimicrobiia > Acidimicrobiales > VFJN01 > ZC4RG19. The sequence continues at coordinate 5,567 of DATBGF010000335.1, read as the reverse complement.
CGTCCGGCGACGAGCAGCTGCTCGCTCGGGCCGACCACCCCACCTGGGTCGGCAAGCGGGCCAAGGCGCCGAGCGGATAGGGCGTTCGCCGCAGCCCAAGAGTCCGCGATTTGGCGGCCGACCACCGGCTCACCAGCGAGGCGCCCAGGCAACAGGGCGACGGTTCGCCGAGGCGACGTGCCTGTCCGGCAAGCGGGCTACGCGGGCCGCGGCGTCGTCCGGGTAGGCCGGGCCGGCCGCCCGGGGCGGCGGCTGAAGGCCAGCGCCACGGGCACGCCGAAGATGGCGGCCAGGCCGAGGGCCACCCGGGCCACGGTCGAGAGCGGGCCGACGTCGGTCGTGCTGGCCGTCGCCGCCGCGGCGGTGGCGTCGGGGCTGCCGGGGCCGCTCGAGCCGCTGCCGCCGGCGGGCACGCCGTTGGCCTCGGCCGCGTCCTCGAACATCGTCGGGGCGTCGGTCGGGAGCGTCGGTGAGGCCAGCGCGTCGGGCGACGGGACCGTGGCCGCCGGCGCGGAGGACCGGCCGGCGCGGCCGCTGCCCGACCGGCCGGCGGAGCTCGACGAGCCGGTGCCCGTGCCGCCGGTCGACCCGCCGGAGCCGGTGCCGGAGCCGGGCGCGGCCGGCGGCGTGGTGGTGGGTGGCGGCGCGCTCGCGGGCGTGACCGTGATGGTCGTGCGCAGGAACAGGGGCAGGTGGTTGGCGCCGATGCAGAAGCCCGACACGGTGTGCGCTCCCGCGCGCAGCGCCGCCGGGATGCTGACCGTGGCCCGCGCCACGCCGTCGCTGCCCGCCTTGGCCGAGCCGAGCAGGATCACGTCCACGCCGAACAGGGCGAACGTCGCCGGCTGGCATCCGCTCATCGTGACGGTGATGGCCTGGCCGGGCGCCGGGGTCGGGTCGTCGACGGTCAGCGACGCGGGCGGCGGCGGGTAGGTCTGAGCCCCCGCTTGCAGGCCGCCCGCGACCACGAGCACAGCCGCGATCGCGGCCGCGACGGCGAACAGACGCACTCTCATCTTCTTCCCCCTAAGCGCCGCCCCGGCCAGCGCTCCTCCCCGGCACCTCACTGCGTGGTGCTTACTCAGCGGTTTACCACAGAGTAACCGGGCTCTGCCCGACCGACCAGAGGGTCGGCAGGTGATCAGCGGGGCGCAGCGACCGTCAACGAACGGCTCCGGTCGAGCGTGGTCTGCCAAGAGGCGGTGTCGTCCGACACGCCGGCCTGGCGGCTGACGACGGCCTGCCCGTCCGTGGTCTGCACGGTCACGGTCATGTCGTCGGCCGTGGCGAAGGGCTGCACCGGCATGTTCAGCCGGTAGCTGTGGCCCTTGACGGACCCGGTCAGGTCCAGCTCGATGTCGATCGACTGGCCCGGCGGGATGTCCACGAACGTCGAGTACACGTGGTAGCCGACCTCCATCTCGGACTGCACGGGCGTCGGCTGGCCCCCCACCCGCGACGCGGCCAGCTCGAAGGGGCTGTAGATCGACACGAACGACCTGTTCGTGCCCCGGGGCAGGTCGACCGCGTTGCCGATCACGTAGTCGGGCAGCCCGTCCGCCGGCGCGGTGTTCTCCAGGGTGACCTTGATGGTCGAGTCGACCTGGCCGGTCTCGGGGTTCCAGTGGGCCGTGTACTGCTCGTGGCGCTTCAGGAACAGGTCGATCTTGGACGCGCCGGCGTTGGCGGTGGTCAGCGTGACCAGGTCGCCGCCGTCGGGGATCGGCATCGCGCCGGTCACGCCCGTGTCCAGCAGCTTGAGCTGGGTGTCGGTGTCGATCGGCGAGAACTGGATGTGGCCGCCGTCCACGATGGGGTCGAGCACCTCGCTGATCCGCCGGGGCCCCGGCAGGTCGGCCGACGTCAGGCGGTCGAACGTGGTGCGGGCCACGGTCTCGAGCAGGTCCGTGCGCTGGGTCTGGTCCGCGTACAGCAGGTACTGGTCGAGCTCCAGGAACTTGGCCGTGTTGTCCGCGGTGAGCTGGGCCGGCAGGCCGGGCACGTCGATGGGACCGGTGAAGCGCATGAGCCCGGCGAGGCCCACGGGATCGACGCTCAGCACCCCGTCGAGCTGCTCCCCGCCCGACTGCGGGTAGAGGTGGTTGGCGGCGAAGGCGATGGCCACGAAGTCGGGCGACATCGTCAGGTTGCGCCAGGTGTCGGCCACGTCGAAGCGGCTGTAGCGGGCCACGTAGTCCTCGGGCCACGGGATGCTGCGCTGGCCCGGCGGCAGCCCGCCGTGCTCGAGCTCGGAGATGCGGCCGAAGCGGGGCATGGAGAGCTTGCCGTCGGTCACCACCAGCTCGGCGTAGTTGCCCGGGAAGCCGGTGCGGCCCCGGGCCTCGACCGGCGTGGTGAACAGCACGAGGTAGCGGGCCGATCCTCCCGCCCCCAGCAGCTTCGGGCCGACGTCCACGGCCGTGATCGCCGCGTCCGCCTCCGGCTGGGCGTCGGCGATCTGGTCGTCCAGGCGGTCGATCCGGGTCACGACCGGGTGGAACAGCCACGGCGAGCGGACGTCCTCGACCGAGGCCTCCATGCGATCCAGCGACAGCTTCACCTGCACGAGCGGGGCGGCCATCTTCTCGACCGCGGCGGGATCGAGGCGCCCGCCCACGAACCGCAGCGTGTCGACGTCCGCCTGGGAGGCGGCGAGGGAGGTCACGTTGGCCACGTCGCTGGCCTGGTGGGACAGCTCCCCCACGGCGCTGAGGTTGGGACCGATGATCGGCAGCGTGCGCGCCGGCGCCGCGAACCAGCTCGACAGCGTCGAGTCGGCGGTGGCCAGCGAGCGGGCAGCCAGGCCCAGCTGCTGGGCCGCGGTGTCGTCGTCGGCCTGGCGGGCCGCGTCGAGCCCGCCGTCGACCGCCCGCACCCCGTCGGCCAGGGAGTCCTGCACCGAGATCAGGGCGAGCACCGCCCCGGCCACCATCAGCCCGATCACGCCGCCGGCGATCAGCGCGACCTTCCGGGTGCGGGCCTGCACCCGCCGGCCGGCGTGGTTGTAGCCCGACACCAGGATCGGGAGGATCGCCACCACGGTCACGAGGGCCGACAGCCCGTGGAAGCCGACCGGGCCGACCCGCAGCAGGGCGATCATCCCCAGGCCGCAGACGAGCGCACCCCGGGCCCGGCTGCGGGTGTCGCGCAGCACCGACACGAACGCGATGGCGATGGCGGCCGCCGCGCAGATCACGGCCACACGGTCGCCCCCCAGCACCGCGGCGGCACCCGCGGGCAGGAACCAGGTCCAGCGCCGGGCGGTGGCCCCGAAGGTCGCGACGACCGCCGCCAGCGCCAGGCTCCAGAACGCGTCGGCGGTGTCGAACCCGGTCGGGTGGGCCGTCGTGAGCACCGCCGCACCCAGGCCGGACGCCACGATCGCGGCCCCGAACGCGTACGTCCGGGAGCGGCGCGTAGCGAACAGCGGGCGGCGCGTGGCGGCGAGGGACATGGGGCCGACCAATCTACGCGAGCCGGGTGCCGCGCCTCCCATCGTCAGTACGCGCCCGCTCCGCGCAGAACGGCCGAGAACGTCTTGGCGATGATGGCCAGGTCCATGGTCGGCGACCAGTGGTCCACGTAGTAGAGGTCGAGGCGCACGGCGTCGTCCCAGGACAGGTCGGAGCGCCCGCTCACCTGCCACAGCCCGGTCATGCCCGGCTTCACCAGCAGGCGCCGGTTGACGTGGCGCTCGTAGAGGTCGACCTCGGCCGGCAGCGGCGGGCGCGGCCCCACGAGCGACATGTCGCCCCGCAGCACGTTGAACAGCTGGGGCAGCTCGTCGACCGACCAGCGGCGCAGCAGCCGGCCGGTGCGGGTGACCCGGGGATCGGTCCGCAGCTTGAACAGCAGCCCGTCGGCCTCGTTGCGGTGCTCCAGGCCCGCCAGCAGGCGCTCCGCCTCCACCACCATGGTGCGGAACTTGACCATGTCGAAGCGGCGGCCGTCGCGGCCCACCCGGGTCTGGCGGAAGAAGACGGGGCCGGGGCTGTCGAGCTTGATCGCCACCGCCACCGCGACGAACAGCGGCGCCAGCACGACCAGGGCCAGCGCCGCGCCGACCCGGTCGAGGATCTCCTTGACGACCCGCTGGGGGCCGGCGAAGCGGGGCGCCTCGACGTGCAGCAGGGCCAGGCCGGCCAGCTCGCGCACCACCGTGCGGGGACCGGCGACGTCCGCGATGGCCGGCGCCACCAGCAGGTCGACGTCCATGCCCGCCAGCGCTCCGGACAGCTCGCGCAGCTCGCCCGGCGCCGACTCCGACGTCACCGCCACCGAGTCGGCCGCGCACAGCTCCACCGACTGGCGCAGGTCGAGCCGGCCGCCCACCACCGGGACCGGCCGGCCGCCGATGTCCAGCGTGGGCTGGTCCGAGTCCACGTACGCGCCGACGAGCACGAGGCCCGACCACGACGAGCGGGCCAGGTGCTCGCCCACGTCGACCACGGTGGCCGGCGTGCCCACCAGCAGCAGGCGGTGGACGTAGCGGCCGTGGCGGCGCTGGCGGTAGAGCCACTGGCGCAGCGCGAAGCGGGTCAGCAGCGTGAGCACCAGGGCCACGGGGATGAGCACGCCCGCGTAGCCGCGGGCGATCACCAGCCGGCCCAGGAAGTGGACGATGGCCACGACCGCCAGGAAGTGCACGCCGCCGTTGATGACCCGGCGGTACTCGTCCGAGCCCACGCCCAGGATGCGGCGGTCGTAGCTGCCGGCCAGGGCCAGCACGCCCAGCCACACCGGGATCGAGAGCGCAGCCACGAGCACGTAGGGCACGTTGGGCCCGGGCAGCAGCGCGCCCGAGAGCCCGAAGCGCAGGTAGTGGGCGACGGCCAGGGCCAGCGTCATGGCCCCGGCGTCGGCCGCCACGTAGGCGGCGGTGGGCGGCACCGGGCCGCGCGGCAGATGCCGCCCGCGGCCGCGGCGCGACGGGCCGCCCGGGATCACGGCCGGCGCTCGCGCCGACCCCCTCACGGCGGCTACCCCCATCCCAGACACGCGGAGACCCACTCTAGGACCGGAGTGACGCCTCGCGCCTGGTCAGCGGATTACTCGCGCGTCACTTCGGCTGCATGCGCACGCCACCGTCGACCCGGATGACCTCGGCGTTCATGTAGCTGTTGGCCAGCAGCTCGACGGCCATGCCCGCGAACTCGCCGGCGGAGCCGAGGCGCTTGGGGAACAGCACGTCGCGCTTGAGGCGCTCCTTGAAGTCCTCGCTGGCATCGCCGGTGCCGTAGATCGGCGTGTCGATGAGGCCGGGAGCGATGCAGTTGACCCGCACGCCCACGGCGGAGAGGTCCCGGGCCACCGGCAGGGTCATGCCCACGACGCCGCCCTTGGACGCCGAGTAGCTGGCCTGGCCGATCTGGCCGTCGAACGCGGCCACCGAGGCGACGGTCACGATCGAACCCCGCTCGCCGTCGGCGAGGGGCTCGGTCTGCGACATGGCGGTGGCCGCCAGGCGGATGCAGTCGAACGAGCCGATCAGGTTGATCTCCAGCACCTTCTTGAAGATCCCGAGGTCGTGCGCCGACGCGTACTCCCCGTCGCGGCCGATCGTGCGG
>DATBGF010000334.1:0-2009 GCA_036558145.1 Acidimicrobiales bacterium | reverse complement strand
ACGCGATCTGCGCCTGGACCTGCTCGGCGCACTCCTGCACGCCGGGGTCGGACGACGAGAGGGCCCGGATCAGGGCGGCGGTGAGCTTGGGCTGGCGGGCCAAGGCCCGGCAGGCCCGGTCGAGCACGTCCACCAGCTGGTCGGCCGCGCTGGCACCTTTGGGCGGGGACTGGGCCAGCCGGCCCTGGAGCTTGGCCGTCCACTCGGTCATGGCCGCGGCGAGCAGGTGGTCCTTGGACGAGAAGTAGCGGTAGATGGTCGCCAGCGACACGTTGGCGCTGGCCGACACCTCCCGCATCTGGACCGCCTCGTAGCCGCGCTCGGCGCCCAGCTCGAACGCGGCGTCGATCACGCGCCGTCGCCGGTCGCGCTGGCCGGAGCTCCCGGTGGGCGACGAGGTCGGCGCGTCGACGGCAGACACGGGGCGGCAGTCTAGAACTGGTGTTCCTCAGCCGGGCACTCTGCCGACGGCGACGAACATGGGGACGAAGAGCCACGGCCGCTCGTCCCAGCGGTCGATCTCCTCGAACGTGGCCCGCCAGCGCTCGACGTCGGCCTCGGTCAGCACCCCGGCCTCCAGCATGGCCTCCCGGGCCGCCCACTGGGGTGGGCGGATGCCCACGGGCAGGCGCAGCATCGGTGCGATGCAGGCGAAGCGCTCCACGCTGGTGCCCGCCACCTCCAGGAGGTGGCCGAGGCGCAGCCCGACCGACAGGTCGTTGCCGCGGCCCTCGTGGAACTCGATGTAGCGCTCCCAGATGTCGAGCTCGGGCACGTCGGGCACCATGCGCGCCCCGCTGCTGTCCACGTCCACCAGGTAGACCGCGCCGCCCGGCCGCACCAGGCTCGCGAGGTGGTCGACGATGGCCTGCTCGCGGCCGCCGTTGTGGGCCAGCACGTGGCGGCACACGGCCACGTCGACCGATCCCGGCCGCAGCCCGGTGGCGTCGGCCGATCCCACCTGGATCGTGGCGTGGTCGTGGGCCGCCACCTCCTCGCGGGCGTGGCGCAGGGCCACCGGGTCGGCGTCGACCCCGAACACCCGGCCCTCCGGTCCCACCACGGCGGCCAGCTCGGCCAGCACGGCGCCGGGGCCGCAGCCCACGTCGGCCACGGTGGCACCGGGCACGATGCCGGCCGCCGTCCACGCCCCGGCCTCCTCGCTGGCGGCGCCGGCGGCCATCATGCGGTAGCGGCCCAGCTCCGCCTCGCTCAGGGCGAGGGCGTAGTCGCTCACACGCTCAGGTCCCCAGGCGGACCGGGAGGTGCTTGATGCCGCCGATGAAGTTGGAGCGTAGGCGCTCGGGGGCGCCGAGGGCCTCCAGCTTGGGCGTGCGCCGGGCCAGCTCCTCGAACAGGACCCGGATCTCCAGCCGGGCCAGCTGGGCGCCCAGGCAGAAGTGGGGCCCGCCGCCCCCGAAGGCGATGTGGGGGTTGGGGTCGCGGGTGATGTCGAAGCGGAACGGCTCGTCGAAGATCGCCTCGTCCCGGTTGGCCGACACGTACCAGAGGCTGATCTTGTCGCCCTTGCGGATCGTCTCGCCGCCGAGCACGACCTCCCGGGTGGCGTTGCGCCGGAAGAACAGCACCGGCGAGGCCCAGCGCAGGATCTCCTCCACCGCACCCGCGATGTGGGCCTCGGGCTCCGCCACCAGCAGGTCCCACTGGTCGGGGTGCTCCAGGAACGCGTTCATGCCGTGGGCGATGGCGTTGCGCGTCGTCTCGTTCCCGGCCACCGACAGGAGCATGAAGAACAGGTTGAAGTCCATGTCGGTGAGCTCGTCGCCGTCGATCTCGGCCGCCAGCAGCGTGGACACGATGTCCTGGCGCGGCTCGGCCCGGCGCTGGGTGGCCAGGTCCTGGGCGTACATGAACATCTCGATCTGGGCCTGGGTCACGTGCTCCTCGCTGACCTGGTACTCGGGGTCTTCGGAGCCGACCATGCGGTTGGACCAGTCGAAGAGCTTGTGGCGGTCCTCGCGGGGCACGCCCAGCAGCTCGGCGATGAC
>DATBGF010000333.1:0-4951 GCA_036558145.1 Acidimicrobiales bacterium | reverse complement strand
CCCGGGTGGTCGACGCGGTCGACGGCGAGGCCGTCCCGATGCCCGGCGGCGCGCTGTCCCTCGAGCTCGACCACGTCTCGTTCGCCTACGACGCCGAGCCGGTGCTGAGCGACGTGTCGCTGCGCCTGGAGCCCGGTCAGGTGCTGGGCCTGCTCGGCCGCACCGGCTCGGGGAAGACGACGATCTCGCGCCTGCTGCTGCGGCTGCACGACGTCAGCGAGGGCGCCGTCCGGCTCGGGGGCGTCGACGTCCGCCGGGCCGGCCTCGACGACCTGCGGGGGCGCGTCGCGCTCGTCACCCAGGAGGTCCAGCTGTTGGCGGGCACCCTGCGGGACAACGTCACGCTCTACGACCCCGACGTCGGCGACGCCCGGCTCGTGGAGGTCTTCGAGGCGCTCGCCCTCGGCCCCTGGCTCGACGAGCTGCCCGACGGGTTGGACACGCTGGTCGGGGCGGGCGCCCGGGGGCTCTCCGCCGGCGAGTCGCAGCTGGTGGCGCTGGCCCGGGTCTTCCTGAAGGACCCCGGCCTGGTGGTGCTGGACGAGGCATCGTCGCGCCTCGACCCCCACACCGAGCAGCTGCTGGAGCACGCCGTGACCAAGCTGCTCGCGGGCCGGACGGGGATCGTGATCGCCCACCGGCTGGCGACCGTGGACCGGGCGGACCTCGTGGTGGTCCTCGACCGCGGGCGCGTGGCCGAGCTGGGCCGGCGGGAGGACCTGGCCGCCGACCCCGACTCGCGGCTCGCCGCGCTGCTGCGCTCCGGCCGCGGGGAGGTGCTGGCGTGAAGCACGTCCGCACGCTCATCGGGTTCACCGCCGGCTACTTCTGGCCGTGCACCGCCCTCGCCCTCGTCCGGTTCTGCGTCTTGCCCCTCGCCCTGGGGCTGGCCACCCAGGCGTTCTTCGACGCCCTGGCGGGCGAGGGCGACGGCAGCATCGGCGTCTGGGCGGTGCTGGCGGTGCTGGTCGCCCTCCAGCTGTCCCAGGTCGTCACCGAGCTCGGCATGTCCCGGGCCTGGAGCGGGTTCTCCTACAAGACCCATGCGCTCCTGCAGCGCAACATGTTCGCCGGGATCCTGCGGGGCTTCGGCGCCCACGGCCTCACCGTGCCGCCGGGCGACGCCATCAGCCGGTTCAGCTCGGACCCGCCGGCCATCACGATGGGCTCCATGGACGGCGTCTGCGACCTGATCGGCCGCGCCGCGTTCGGGGTCGTGGCGGCCGTCGTGATGTGGCGGATCGACCCGCTGCTCACGCTCGCCGCCTTCGCACCCGTGGTCGCCACGACGCTGGTGGCCGATGCGCTCGGGACCCGGGCGAGCCGCTACGGCGCCGCCGCCCTCGACTCCACCACGAGTCTCAGCCGCTTCCTCGGCGAGGTGGTCAACGCCCAGCTCGCCGTGCGCGTCGCCGGTGCCCGGGAGCGGGTGGTCGGGCGGCTCAGCGACATCGGCGAGACCCGCCGGCGGCTGTCGCTGCGCGACCGGGTCTTCGCCGAGACGCTCAACGCGACCAACTGGGGCCTCGTTCACGTCGGCACCGGCGCCGTGCTGCTCCTCGGCGCGGCCCGCATCCGCTCCGGGGCGTTCACGGTCGGCGACATCGCGCTGTTCGTCGTCTTCCTCGGCCAGCTCACGTTCCTGCCCGCCGAGATCGGCCGGGTGATCACCGAGCTCAAGCGCACGCAGGTGTCCGTCGACCGGATGCACGCGCTCATGCCCGGCGACCCGCAGGAGGCCGTCGTCGCTCCCGCGCCCGTCTACCTGCGGCGCGAGCTGCCGGCGGTCGAGCCGGCCCCGGCCCCGGAGCCCCTCGAACGGCTCGACGTCGCCGGCCTGACCTGCCGCCATGCGGCGAGCGGGCGCGGCGTCGAGGACGTGTCCTTCACCCTCGAGCGCGGCTCCTTCACCGTCGTCACCGGGCGGATCGGCTCCGGCAAGACCACGCTGCTCCACGCCCTGCTCGGGCTCCTACCCGCGTCCGGTGACGTGCTGTGGAACGGCCGCGTGCTCGACCGGCCGGACACGTTCCTGGTGCCGCCCCGGTGCGCCTTCACGCCCCAGGTGCCGCGGCTGTTCAGCGAGGCGCTGCGCGACAACCTCCTCCTCGGCCGGCCGGACCGGCCCGGCGCGGTCGACGACGCCCTGGGGGCCGCCGTGCTGGACGACGACGTCGCCGGCTTCGAGCGCGGGCTCGACACGCTGGTCGGGCCCCGAGGCGTGAAGCTCTCCGGCGGGCAGGTCCAGCGGGCCGCCGCGGCGCGGATGTTCCTGGGCGGGGCCGAGCTCCTGGTGTTCGACGACCTGAGCTCGGCCCTCGACACCGCGACGGAGGCCGAGCTCTGGGCCCGGCTGTTCGCCCGGCGTGACGGCGTCACCTGCCTGGTCGTGTCCCACAGCGCGGCGGCGCTCGCCCGCGCCGACCAGGTCCTCACCCTGGACGGCGGCCGGCGAGGTGGCTGAGGAGGAGCGGGGTGAACGTGGCGGCGGCCTGCTCGGGGATCCAGTGGCTGACGCCCTCGAGGACGACGAAGTCGAAGGGGCCGGTCACGAGGTCCGCGGTGGCGTCGGCCGCGGCGCGGCCGATCGAGGGGTCGTCGTCGCTCCAGACGTAGAGCGTGGGGACGGGACTGGGCGGGACGGCCACGCTGACCTTGGCCGACATCGCCCGGTACCAGTCGACCGCGGCCACCAGGACGCCGGGGACGGACATGTCCTCGATGTGGGCGGCGATCGAGGCCTCGGGCAGGCCGGCGTAGGCCTGTCGGAGCCCCGCACCGCCGCCCGCGAGCAACTGGGCCTCGATCTCCCCCCGGGGCGCCTCGCGGAAGGCGCGCATGTAGCCCGAGCGCTGGTTCTGGTCCGATGCTTCGGTCCGTGCCTGGTAGGCCCGGACGAACGCCGCGGGGTGGGGCGTCGACGCGATGGTGAGCGTCCGGACCAGGCCGGGGTGATGACCGGCCACCGTCCACGCCACCGAGCCGCCGAAGTCGTGGCCGACCAGATCGACCTGGTCCGCGCCGAGCGCGTCGACGATGCCGAGCACGTCGTCGACCAGATGGGCCATGGCGTAGGCGGCAGGATCGTCGGGCCGGGCGCCGGGGGAGTAGCCGCGCTGGTCGACGGCGACGGCCCTGTGGCCCGCGGCGGCGAGGGCGTCCAGCTGCGCGGCCCAGCAGCGCGAGGTCTGCGGGAACCCGTGCAGCAGAAGCACGACCGGCCCGTCCTCGGGCCCGGCCACCCGGGCCCGGAACGTCAGCCCGTTGGCGGCGATCTCGACCGTGTCCGTTCCTGCGTGCGTCATCGCCCGAGCGTAGGTGAGCACGTCGCGACGCAGGGGAGCCGGCACCCTCCGTCCTCGCCCCCGGGCGATCCCTAGACTCGGGGCACGCCGTGAGACGGGGGGACCGTCATGTGTCGGAGAACGGTGGTTCTGGCCTTGGTGCTCGGACTGGTGGCCGCGGCCGCCGGGGTGGCGGGTCCCGCCGGCCCGGCCGGGGCGGCGCCGGTGAGCGTGACCGTCGCCGGGAGCTTCCAGAGCGAGCTTGGCTGTCCGGGTGACTGGCAGCCGGAGTGCCCGCTCACGCAGCTGATGCTCGACCCGGACGACGGGGTCTGGCACGCGAACTTCGCGGTCCCGGCGGGAAGCTGGGAGTACAAGGTGGCGCTCGACGGCACCTGGGACGAGAACTACGGCGCCGGGGCGGTGCGCGACGGGCCCAACATCCAGCTGCAGCTGGATGCGCCGGCCACCACCGGCTTCTTCTACGACGACGGGACCCACTGGGTGACCGACGACGTCACCTCGGTGATCGCCACCGTGCCGGGGAGCTTCCAGAGCGAGCTCGGCTGCGCCGCCGACTGGGACCCCGCCTGCCTGCGGTCCTGGCTCCAGGACCCCGACGGGGACGGCATCTACCGGTTCTCCACATCGGCGCTGCCGCCCGGCGACTACGAGGCCAAGGTGGCCATCGACCAGGCATGGGACGAGAACTACGGCGCCGGGGGCGTGGCGAACGGGCCGAACATCGGCTTCACCGTCGGCGCCGGCGACGCCGTCACGTTCAGCTACGACTCCGTCACCCACCTGCTGGAGATCGGCACCATCCCGAGCGAGCCGGTCGACGACGCGGCGCTCGTCCGGGACCCGGTGCGGCACCCGTTCGTGGACGAGATGCTCTACTTCGCCATCCCCGACCGGTTCGCCAACGGCGACCAGGCGAACAACTGCGGCGACTTCGCCGGCGTGTGCGTGGCCAACGACACGCAGGAGAACGTGCTCACCCACGGCTACCTGCCGAGCGACAAGGGCTACTACCACGGCGGGGACCTCAAGGGCCTGCGCCAGAAGCTGCCCTACCTCGACCAGCTGGGCATCACCGCAGTCTGGGTGGGGCCGATCTACGCCAACAAGAGCGTCCAGGAGGACACCACCGACCTGTACGGGCACTCGGCCGGCTACCACGGCTACTGGATCCGCGACTTCCTGCACGTCGACCCCCACCTGGGCACCGACGAGGAGTTCGCCCGCCTCGTCGACGAGGCGCACGGGCGCGGCATCAAGGTGTTCATGGACATCGTCACCAACCACACGGCCGACGTGATCCAGCTGGAGGGCAACGCGGGCTACCGCAGCAAGGCCGCGTTCCCGTACGTCGACGTCAACGGGCAGCCGTTCGACGATTCGGACTACGCCTACTCGGGCCAGGCCGACTACACGTTCCCCGAGGTCGACACCTCGTCGTTCCCGTACGTGCCCACGGTGCCGGCGGACGAGCCGCCGAAGAACCCGGCGTGGCTGAACGACCCGCTGCTCTACCACAACCGCGGCAACACCAGCTTCTCCGGGGAGAACTCGCTCTACGGCGACTTCTTCGGGCTCGACGACCTGTGGACCGAGCGCCGCGAGGTGGTCGACGGCATGGTCGACATCTACTCGCACTGGATCGA
>DATBGF010000332.1:0-7578 GCA_036558145.1 Acidimicrobiales bacterium | reverse complement strand
CCAGCTGCGGGCGACGCTCGACGCCGCGGGCGAGCCACACCCGGCGTTCGAGCTGGGCTTCCGCTGGCTCGATCGGCACCGGCCCCCGCCGGGGCGCTCGACCGTGGTCCACGGCGACTTCCGGCTGGGCAACCTGATCGTGGGGCCCGACGGCCTGCGGGCCGCGCTCGACTGGGAGCTCGTGCACGCGGGCGACCCGCTGGAGGACCTGGGCTGGCTGTGCGTGCGGGCCTGGCGCTTCGGGGCCGAGCCCCGGGTGGGCGGGTTCGGCACGGTGGACGACCTGGTGGCCGCGTACGAGGCCGAGTCGGGCACGCGCGTCGACCGGGACGCCCTCGCCTGGTGGGAGGTGCTGGGCACGCTCAAGTGGGGGATCATCTGCGCCCTGCAGGCCGCCACCCACCTGACCGGCATGGTCCGCTCGGTGGAGCTGGCGGCCATCGGCCGGCGGGTGTGCGAGGTCGAGAGCGATCTGCTGGAGCTGCTCCCGTGAGCCCGTCCCCGTCCCCGTCCTCGCCCCACGACGCCCCCAGCGCCGCCCAGCTGGTCGAGGCCGTGCGCGAGTTCCTGGAGGGCGACGTCATGGCCGCCACCGAGGGCCGCGTGCGCTTCCACGCCCGGGTGGCGGCCCGGGTCCTGGCCATCGTGCAGCGGGAGCTGGAGGCGGGCGACGGGCCGGCCCGGGCCCACGCGGACCGGCTGGCGGCGCTCGGCTTCGCCGACGACGCGGCGCTGGCCGCGGCCATCCGCTCCGGCGCGCTGGACGACCGCTGGGACGAGGTCGCGGCCGCCGTCCGGGCCACGGTGGCGGACAAGCTCGCGGTCGCCAACCCCGGCTACGACGCTCCCGGAGGTGCGGTCTAGAGCGTCACAGGGGGTCGGTACGATCCTCGGGTGACTCTGGCGGTGACCGTGGTGTGCCAGGACGGCGTGGTCGTGGCGGCGGACAGCCGCACGACGCTCGCGAACCACCGCATGTTGCGGGTGGGCAGCGACTTCACCCACAAGGTGTTCGAGTCGGGCCGGGTGGCCGTCGCCACCTACGGCGACGCCTTCGTCGGCGGGCGCAGCATCGCCAGCCACATGGCCGAGTTCGCGGTCGTCGAGGCGGGCAACTGCGAGCATCCCGGCCCGGTGGCCGAGCGGCTGTCCTCGTTCTTCGGCGAGCGCTACGACGCCCAGATGGCCGACGACCCCGACGACAACTCGCCGCCCCCGGTGGCCGCTCTCGGGTTCCTGGTCGGCGGGTACGACGCCGCGGGCGTGGGCGAGGCGTGGGAGGTCATCCTGCCCGACCGCATCATCGAGCCCATCGCCACCACCGCCGACGGGGGCGGCGCGGCCTGGCGCGGCCAGTCCGACGTGGTCACCCGGCTGATCCGGGGGTCCGACCTCGAGCTGCTGGAGCGGCTCGCCGACGCGCACCAGCTGGGCGCCGAGCTCCACCAGCTCACCCCGCTGCTCGACGCCTGCGGCTACCGCATCCCGTTCGACTCGATGAACCTGCAGGACGGCATCGACTTCGCCGTGCTGTGCATCCACACCACCATCGACGTCCAGCGCCTCACGCTGGGCCCGGTGGCCACCACGCCCGAGTTCTCCTGGCCGGGCGTCGGTGGTCCCGTGGAGATCGCCACCGTCACCGCCACCGGCGGCTTCGCGTGGGTGCAGAAGACGACGGTGCGGGGAGTGCGCTCGACCGGCCTGGCCGAGGGCCAGCGCTGACCGGCTAGAAGCGCATGACCGCGGCGCCCGTGGGGGCTTCGTCGCGGGTCACGTAGGTGGAGCGCTTGCGGTTGCGGGCCGTGACCCACACCCGGGCCTGGCGGTAGCGGTGCCACAGGTCGTCTTCCCGCTCGACCCCGTCGTCGGCCAGGTCGCCATCGTTGGACGGGGTGAACCCCGTGGCTCGGATCTTCGTCGGCGCTGCGGGAGAAGGTCCTGGGCTGGAAGCCATTGCGCACATCGTACAGCCCCCGTGCGCTAGATACGGGGGTGTGGGGGAGGAGAGGAGCACACGCGTGGCCGGACTGGCCGCAGACGTCGGCGTCGCCGGCGCGCTGCTGGCGGCCGCCGCGGTCACCGGCTCCTCCGCGCTGTTCGCCGGGACCGTCCAGTCCGTCGCCGGCACCGGGAGCGACGCGCTGGAGGCCGCGGCCAAGGGCCGCGGCAATCGGGCCGCGTGGTTCTGGGCGCTGTTCGGCAGCATCGGCCTGTTCGCGGTGGGCGCCGCGCTGGCGATCTGGCAGGGCATCCACGAGCTGGTCCACCCCACGCCGATGGTGTCGTTCGCCCTCGCCTACGCGGTCCTCGCCGTGGCGTTCGGGGTCGAGCTGGCCCGGGTGGTGCGGGACCTGCGCCGCCGGCTGCGCATGCCGGAGCCACGGGAGTGGGCCTTCCCGGCCGACGTCGCCGCCCTGGCGGGCACGGTGGTCGCGGCCGCCGGGGTCGCCCTCAGCCAGGTCACCGGGTCCGTCGTGCCCGACGCGCTGGCCTCGATCGCCATCGGCGTGCTGCTGGCGGGCGCGGGCGGCTGCGTGACGGAGCTCAACCGCGAGTTCCTGGCCGGCGAGCGGGTCTCGGCCGAGGCCCGCGACCGCATCGCGGGCTACATCGCGGACTACCCCGGCGTGGCCGAGGTCCGGGAGCTCACCGTGACCTTCACCCGGCCCGACGTCGTGTGGGTGGTGGCCCGGGTGGAGGTCGAGGACGGGCTCAGCGACCACGAGCTCGTGGCGCTGGTGGCGGGGGTCGAGCGCACGCTCGTGCAGCGCTCGGCCGCCATCGACCGGGTCGACATCGTGCCCGTCGGCCATCGGGCCCTGGGGTAGCCGCTACAGGTAGCCGATGGCGCGGGCCTCGGCCTCCAGCTCCTCGCGGAAGCGGGGGTGGGCGATGGCGATGAGCGCCCGGGCCCGTTGCGAGATCGACCGGCCCCGCATCTCGGCCACGCCGTACTCGGTGACCACCATGTCGACGGTGTTCTTGATGGTCGTGACCATGGACCCGGGCGTGAGCACGCAGCGGATCCGGGACAGCGTGCCGTGGGCGGCGGTCGAGGGGAGCACGACGAAGCCCCGGCCGTGGAGCGAGTACATGGCGCCGCGGGCGAAGTCGGCCTGGCCGCCGCTGGAGGACCAGTAGCGGCCGGCGACCGTCTCCGAGGCGCACTGGCCCACCAGGTCGACCTCGGTGGTGGCGTTGATCGAGACGAACGTCTCCTCCTGGGAGATGACCCGGGGGTCGTTCACGTAGTCGACGGGCAGCATCTCCACGGCCGGGTTCTGGTCCAGGAAGCTGTAGAGGTTGCCGGTGCCCAGGGCGAACGTGCCGACGATCTTGCCCGTCCGCAGCCGCTTGCGGGTGCCGGTGATGACGCCCCGCTCGACCAGGTCGATGAGGCCGTCGGACAGCAGCTCGGTGTGGATGCCGAGGTCGCGGTGGTCCCGGAGCCGCTCCAGCAGGGCGTTGGGGATGGCGCCGATGCCGGCCTGGATGGTGGCGCCGTCGGGCACCCGCTCGGCCACGTGGGCCGCGATGGCCCGCTCGACCTCCCCGGGCACCGCCGGCTTGGCCTCGACCAGGGGGCGGTCCACCGCGGTCCAGCCCGCCACCTGGCTGGTGTGGACCTGGTTGCGGCCGAACGTGCGGGGCATCTGCTCGTTGACCTCGAGGAAGAACGGCACCCGGCCGATGAACGGGGCCACGTAGTCGCAGTTGGTGCCGAGCGAGAAGTAGCCGTGGCGGTCGGGTGGGGCCGCGGCCGCCGCCACCAGCGAGCACTTGGTGGTCTCCCGCAGCAGGCGGGGCACCTCGGAGAAGTTGTTCGGCACCAGCTCGCAGCCGCCGTCGTGGAACGCCTCCCGCGTCACGTGCGAGAGGAAGTAGGACACGTGGAGCAGGTGCTCGCGCCGGTCGCCGTGCAGGTAGGGGCGGTCGTGCAGGGCGTGCATCTGGTGGATGCGCACGCCCCGGAAGCGCTTCGCCTCCGCCTCCAGCGCGTCGATGACGGTCACCGGCTCGCCGTTGGCCAGCGGCACGATGATGTCGGCCCCGTCGCTGACGTGGTCGAGGACGGCGTCGGCTGGTCCGGCCGCCGGAGCGGTCATCATGGCCAAAGGTGTACCAGGCATGAGGCCCCAAAGCTGTGGGTACCCGTAGACCCATGAAGTTCAAGACCGGACTGGCAGTGGGGCTGGCTGCGGGCTACTGGTTCGCCAGCCAGTCGAACGAGCAGCGCAAGGCGCAGCTCGACGACCTGGTCTCCCGCGTACGGGACGATCCCCGTGTGCAGCGGGTGAGCAACGCCGTCGAGCACCGCGTCCGGGACGTCACCAACCGCACCAGCGAGACCATGGCCGACAAGCTCGAACCCGAGTCGCCGGCCAAGGCCAAGACGTCCGGCTCGGCCTCGTCGAACAAGACGGCGACGCGCCAGAGCGCCTGAGGCGCCCGAACAGAACCAGCGACGGACCGGTCAAAGGTGACGGGTCCGTCGCTCGTTCGCGTCCCGGGGTCGATCCGGGGCTCCGGTGGCCTAGCGTTTTCGGGCGGGGAGGACGCATGGAGGTTGCCGCCGACGCAGAAACGCCACAGCCCGCCGGTCGCTGGGAGCGGCTGCGGCCACAGCTCCTGGCCGCGGGGCAGCGAGTGGTGGTCGCGGCCCGCAGCGTCTGGGCGGTGCGGGTGCGGATCGTCGTGTTCGCCCTGGCCGGCACGGCCATCGCGCTGGCGCTGGTGGGCCACGTCCCGGCCAAGGTCGGCCCGTTCGAGACCACCTTCTCGGCCCGCCCGTCCCTGTCCGGCCACACGGTGATCCACCTGGCGCCGTTGGGGTCGATCGACCTCGACACCCACGACTCCCCGCTCACGCTCGAAGCGCGGGTCGACGAGATCAGCGTGGCCGACGCCGAGCGCATCGCCGACAACCCCCGGGCCATCGAGCGCCTGGGCGACTCGGCGACCGGCGAGGTGCGCTCGGCGCTGTTCGGCCTGGCGGTGCGCTGCCTGCTGGTGGCGATGGTCGGCGGCATCCTCGGCGGTCTCGCGGCCCGCACGGACTGGCGCGCCGGGCTGACCGGACTGCTGGTGGCGGTGCTGGTCGTCGGCCTGCTGGGCGGGGGGGCGGCGCTGACCTTCGATGCCAACGCCGTGTCCGAGCCGCGCTACAGCGGCCTGCTCACCCGGGCGCCGGCCGCCGTCGGCGACGTCGAGAAGGTGCTCGACCGCTTCGGCCAGTACCGCGCCCAGCTCGGCGACCTGGTCGACAACGTCGCCACGCTGTACCTGGCGGGCTCGCAGCTGCCGACCTTCGCGCCCGGCCACACGATCCGGGTGCTGCACGTGAGCGACATCCACCTCAACCCGGGGGCGTTCGACCTGATGCGCCTGCTGGTGAACCAGTTCTCGGTGGACGCGGTGGCCGACACCGGCGACCTCACCGACTGGGGCACCGACCCGGAGGCGACGCTGGTGAACCAGATCGCCACGCTGGACGTGCCCTATGTGTTCGTGCGGGGCAACCACGACTCGCGGAGCACCCAACAGGCTGTCGCCGACGTCCCCAACGCTGTGGTGCTCGACGGCGACGGCGCCCAGGTGGCCGGCCTGAACTTCTGGGGCATCGGCGATCCCCGCTACACCCCGGACAAGAGCCAGCCGGTGGGCGGCGGCTCGGAGCAGGAGCGGGCCCGGGCGTTCGCCCCCATCGTGTCCGCCCGGATGCTGGCCGACGAGCCGCCGCAGGTGGACGTGGCCATGGTGCACGACGAGCGCATGGCCGCCGAGCTGGGCGGCGAGGTCCCGCTGGTGCTGGCCGGGCACACCCACCGCGCCCGCCAGGACCGCATCGAGCCGTTCCCGCCGCACCCGTCCGACGAGGGCGACGACGCGAAGAACGCCGTGACCACCAGCTCCACCACCTCGACCACCGCGCCGGGCGGGAGCGTCGAGGCGTCCCCCGACGAGACCCTGCTCCTGGTGGAGGGATCGACCGGCGGCGGCGGCCTGCGGGCGCTGCAGGGCGACGAGCCGGTCCCGCTGACGGCATCGGTGCTCTACTTCGATCCCGACACCCACCGCCTCCTCGCCTACGACGCGGTGACCGTCTCGGGCCTGGGCGGGACGGGCGCGACGATCACCCGCCACATCATCGAAGATGCTCCGAACGGAGACTCGGAAGAGTCCGCCGGCATGTGAGAGCCTGAAGAAGATGGGGATCTGCCTTTCGGTCGTTTCGGACAGCCATCTCTCGGCACGGAACCCGGCAGCATCCCGACATTGGGACCAGGTCATCGAGCACCTGGCCGCCAACCCGCCTGACCTGGTGGTCCACGCGGGAGACGCCGCGCTCGACGCCGGGCACGACCCGGCCGAGCTCACTGTGGTCCGGGAGGCGCTCGACCGGGTCCCGGTCCCGTGGGCGCTCGTGCCCGGCAACCACGATCTCGACGGCGACCTGGAGGGTGCCGCGCCCCCGAGCCTGGCCCGCTTCCGGGCCGTGCTCGGCCCCGACCGCTTCTGCGTGGGGGCCGGGGCCTGGCGGGTGATCGGGGTGAACGCCATGCTCCTGGGCACCGGGTCGCCGGCCGAGGACGAGCAGTGGGAGTGGCTGGAGCACATGCTGCTGCCGGGCGAGGGCCCGGTGGCGATGGTCCTGCACAAGCCGGTCGTGCCCCCGGCCGTCGATCTCCGGGACTCGCCCCAGCGCTACGTCCCCGAGCCCGCCCGCACCCGCCTGCTCCGGCTGCTCCTCCGGGCCGGCGGCCGGCCGCTGGTGGTGTCGGGCCACGTGCACCAGTGCCTGCGCCACTCCGCCGGCGGCGTCGACCACCTGTGGGTCCCGGCCACCTGGGCCTCGCTCCCCGACCGCATCCAGCCCCCCGTGGGGGTCAAGCTGGTCGGCATCGTGGCGCTGACCCTCCACGACGACGGCCGCCACGACGTCGAGCTCCAGCACCCCGGCGGGCTCCGCCAGGCCACCGCGGGCGTCGACGTCGACGACCCCTACGCCCGCATCCCCGTCTAGACCGCGTGCCGCCGGGTGCGGCGCAGGGCGGCCGTGAGCTCCTGGGCGGCGAGGACGGCGAAGAACTCGGCCACGGCCACGCCGGCGATGGTGGCGCCTCCGGCGGTGTCGTGGTGGTAGCTGAGGGCGAGGCCCAGGACCACCGCCAGCGCGCCCAGGGCGACGGCGGTGAGCATGACCAGGGGGACCCGGCGGACCAGGAGGCCGGCGGTCGCCGGGGGGCCGATGAGCAGGCCGAACACCAGCAGGGTGCCGATGGCCTGGAACGAGGCCACGATGGCCGTCGCCAGCAGGGCCATCAGGGCGAAGTGGGCCAGGCCGGGGCGCAGGCCGAGGGTGGCGGCCTTCTCCTCGTTGAACGTGAGGGCCAGGAACGGGCGGTAGAGGATGGTCGAGGCGGCCACCACCACCGCCACGCCCAGGGCCTGGCCCCGCAGGTCGGCGACGGTCACGCCCAGCACGTCGCCGAACATGAGCGACGTCACGTCGGTGGTGAAGCTGGCCGACCGGGAGATGATCACGACCCCGAGGGCCAGCATGCCCACGAACAG
>DATBGF010000331.1:0-2047 GCA_036558145.1 Acidimicrobiales bacterium | reverse complement strand
TCCGGCCGGGTGAGCGCGTTCCACCACCTGTTCACGAACCCGCTGCTGTGGGGCGCCGTCGGGCTGTCGCTCGTGCTCCAGGTGGCCGTCGTGCACATCGGCGCGCTCAACCACGCGTTCGACACCACGCCGCTGCCCGCCGACGACTGGCTGATCGCCACCGCACTGGCGAGCGTCGTCCTCTGGGCGGAGGAGGCGCGCAAGCTGGCCGGGCGCCTGCGCCGCGCCCGAGCCCGCGGCTAGCGGGCCGCGGCGCCGCGCCGGGTCGAGGGCAGGCGCTTGGCCCGCTTCACCTCGTAGAGGGCGGCGTCGGCCTGCTGGACCACCTCGGTGGCCGGGCCCGACGCCAGGCCCACGCTGGCGCTCACCAGGATCGTCCCCCGGTCGGTCACGACCGGTTCGTCGATGGCGGCGACGATGCGGTCGATCGACGGGGTGGCGCCCTCCAGGGTGGTGCCCTCGGCGAACACGATGGCGAACTCGTCGCCGCCGAAGCGGGCCACGAGGTCGTCCTCCCGCACCGTCCCCATCAGCCGCTCGGCGACCACCTGGAGCACGGCGTCGCCGGTGTCGTGGCCGTAGGTGTCGTTCACCGGCTTGAAGTCGTCGAGGTCGACCAGCGCCACGGTCACGTTGCCCGTCACGCCGTCGAGCCGCTGGCGCAGGGCCGACCGGTTGCCCGCCCGCGTGAGCGGATCGGTCACCGCCTCGCGCCGCAGCGTGTGGTGGCGGCGCTGCTCGCCCAGCACCAGGCTGGCCAGGCGGATGGCCTGCTGCAGGCTGTGCTCGGTGCCGACGCCGTGCTCGATGCGGCTCGACACCCAGACCATCACGCAGCCCATGAGCGCTCCGGAGCTCGCATCGGGCAGCGGGATGGCCCAGGCCGATATGAACCCCCCGGCCCGGGCCCTGGTGGCCAGCTCGGGCGGGAAGCCGGCGAAGTCGCTCAGCGTCCGGGCCCGCCCGTCGGCCAGGGCCGGGCGCCACCAGCGCTCGTCGACCACCAGCTCGGCGGCCGGCGAGGACTCGTCCACGCCCACCACCGCGGTGCCGTCCACGAGGCCGATCACCGCGGCGGCGCCGAGGTAGTCCGGCACGATGCGGGCGCACGCCGCCAGCACCTCGGGCAGCGGTGCCTCGGCCACCAGCAGGTCCACGACGTCGCTCACGCTGTCGAGCACCCCGCCGGTGGGTCGCGAGATGATCATGAGGCCGTTGACGACGGGGTCGCTGAGCAGGTTCTGGACCATCGCCTCCATGGCGATCCAGGTCCCGTCGCGGCGGCGCTTGCGGTAGCGCAGCGGCTCGATGACGGGCGGGTCGTCCCCGCCCTCGCGAGCCGCGGCCCGCAGCTGAGCCAGGCCCTGGAGCAGCTTGGGGATGTCGTCGGGGTGGACCCGCTCCATCGACTCCCGCCCCATGCGGCCGTCCGGATCGGTGTCGATGACCCAGTCGGCCGAGGCGCTGATCCAGCGGGTGGTGAGGTCGGGGTCGATCAGCGAGATGACGGCGGACGGGGCGCGATCGAGCGCCCTGAGCAGTCTGACGGCGACGTCAGCCGGGATCGGGCCCGCTGTGGGCTCGTCCGACAGGGCCGTCATCTTCCCTCGCCTCTCCGCATCCCGTCCCCCCTGGCGACCGCCCGGCCGCGACTGCGTTCAGTGACAGCGTACGCCGTCGAGTGCGTGCATTGCCCGCGTACGCACACGCTGTGTGCGCGGAACAGCCGCGAAAGTGGTCGTATCAGCCCACGCCGACGAGATCGACCACGAAAACCAGTGTCTCGTCCGGGCCGATCACCCCGCCGGCCCCCCGGGAACCGTAGGCCAGTTGGGGCGGAAGGGTGAGGCGGCGCTGACCCCCCACCCGCATCCCCTGCACGCCCCGGTCCCAGCCTTCGATGACCTGGCCCGCGCCGAGGCGGAAGCTGAAGGTGTCGCCCCGGTCCCACGAGGCGTCGAACTGGCGCCCGTTCGACCAGGCCACGCCGACGTAGTGGACCTGCACGTCGTTGCCGGCCGTCGCCTCCTGCCCGTCGCCGACGACG
>DATBGF010000330.1:0-8545 GCA_036558145.1 Acidimicrobiales bacterium | reverse complement strand
GCGCCCGCCCGACCTACGACTCTGTCGGCCGAGCCCTGCACCCGCACGATGGACCAGCTGATGCCCCCACGCCGGCGACCAGCGCGACGGCGCACGCACCGTAGCTCACTGGGGCACCCTCCGGGATGCCCGAGCGAGCCGTCGGCACTGCGTGCCGAGTAGGGCACTGTGTTCCTGGTTCGCTCGACAAGCTCGCTCACTGGTCGTCGCTTTCCGTGAGGATCGATTCGGGGCGCATGCCGAGGGCGATGCGCAGCTGGTCGGCGTCGAGGTCGGCCAGCGAGCTCGACTTGGGCAGCACCAGGTCGGCGATGTGGCGCTTGCCCGCCACGACCTCCTCGACGCGCTCGTCCACCGTGCCCGGGCACACCAGGCGGTGGGACACGACCGTGCGGGTCTGGCCGATGCGCCAGGCGCGGTCCCGGGCCTGGTCCTCGACCGCGGGGTTCCACCAGCGGTCGTACAGCACGACGTGGCTGGCGGCCGTGAGGTTCAGGCCGGTGCCGCCGGCCTTGAGGGACAGGACCAGCGCACCGGCGCCTTCGCCCTCCTGGAAGTCCTTGATGAGCTGGTCGCGGGCGCCCCGGGCCAGGCCGCCGTGGTAGCAGGAGATGGGCACGCCCGTGACCTCGGTCAGGTGGTCGGCCAGCTTCTTGCCCCACTCGGCGAAGTGGGTGAACACCAGGATCCGCTCGCCCGCCTCGAACACGGATTCGACGATCTCCTCCAGCCGGGTGAGCTTGCCGGACCGCCCGGCCAGGGGCTTGCCGTCGTCCTGGCAGGCGGAGGGGTGGTTGCAGATCTGCTTGAGGGCGGTGATGGCGGCCAGCACCGCACCCTGCTTGGGCGGGTTGCCCGCCTCGACGGCCTCGGTGGTCGTGGCCAGCAACCGGTCGAGCACGGCCTGGTAGAGGCCGATCTGCTCGGCGCTCATGGAGCAGTGGTCGAGCTCGTCGATCCGGTCCGGCAGCTCGGCCGCCACCACCGGCTCGACCTTGGTGCGGCGGAACACGAGGATGCCGTTGAGGGCCGACAGCGCCGCCTCGGGCTCGCCGGAGAGCTGGGCGACGAACTGGGGCCGGGCGCCCACCAGGCCCGGGTTCACGAAGTCGAGCACCGCCCACAGGTCGCCGAGGCCGTTCTCGATCGGGGTGCCGGTCAGCGCCAGCCGGCTGGCCGCGGGGATGCGCCGCAGCTGCTGGGCGGTCTCGCTCGCGGGGTTCTTGATGGACTGCGCCTCGTCGACCACCACGCGGGCCCAGTCGTAGTCGGACAGGGCCTCGATGTCGCGCACCGCGGTGCCGTAGGTGGTGATGACGATGTCGGCGCCGCTGGCCTCCGCGGCCAGCTCGTCCTCCGACGCTCGGGTGGCACCGTGGTGGACCACCACCGACAGCTCGGGGGTGAAGCGCGCCGCCTCGGCCGCCCAGTTGCCCACCACCGCGGGCGGGGCGATGACCAGGGTCGGACCGTTGCCGGCCGTGCGGCCGATGTGGGCCAGCACGGTGGGCGTCTTGCCCAGGCCCATGTCCAGGGCGAGGATGCCGCCGAGCCCGGCGGCGTCGAGGAAGCCCAGCCAGGCCAGCGCCTCGGCCTGGTAGACGCGGAGCTGGCCGCTGAACCCGTCGGGCGTGGACGTCGGCTCGGTGTCGACCTCGTGGGCGGCGTGCAGCAGGTCGCTGGCCCAGCCGGCGCCCTCGACCATCAGGCCGCCGGCCAGCGGCGCACCCTCCAGCCCGACCGCGTAGCGCAGCACCTCGGCCCCGGTGAGCTGGGTGGTCGCGGCCCGCTCGGCCAGGGCCGCCGCCGCCTCCTTGAGGTCGGCGCGGTCGAGCTCGACCCAGCGGCCCCGCGACTTGACCAGCGGCCGGGCCTCGGCGGCCAGGCGGGCCACGTCGGCCGCCGTGAGCTCGACGTCGTCGAACACCGCCGACCAGCGCACGTTGGACAGCTGGCGGGCGCCGACCATGGTGTCGCTCGACGGCTCGGTGAACAGTCGCAGCGCGGGCGACGGCCGGCGCCGGGACAGGGCCGGGACCCGCACGTCGAAGCCTGCGGCCTCCAGCGTGGCGCCCGTGACCGTCATCAGCTCCCAGGCTTCCTCCTGGTCGAGGTACACCTGGCCGCGGCGCTGGCCGCCCGGCCGCAGCAGGACCGGGAGGATGCGCTCCAGCCGGGCGAGGTCGTCGGCCAGCGGCTTGGTGCCGTGGCGGTCGGTGAGGGCCAGCTCGATGGGCAGCAGCCCGCCCTCGGCCCCGGGCCCGAGCACCGACAGGAACCAGGCGTTGCCCTTGTCGGGCGGGTCGAGCTGCACGATTAGCCGGACGCGGCCGGCGGCGGTGACGGGCCGGGCCCAGCGGTCCATGCGCTTGGCGATCTCGGCCCCGGCGGCCACGGGGGCGGGGAACACCGAGCCGTCGAGCCGGGTGACCACCGCCTCGGCCGCGGCGCTCACGGTGCGCACCACCGGCGGCGGGGCGGGCATCTCCAGGCGCCCGGCGGCCCCGGTGGCGATGGCGTTGACCACCGCACCGAGCACGTCCAGGGTCACGGAGCGGGCGTCGCCGCCGCCCAGGACCCGCACGGGCCCGGGCATGGCGCCGGCCAGCTCCTCGATCTCGGCCTGGTCGATGTCGGCCGGGGCCCAGCGGACGTTGACGTCGGCCACCCGGCCGTCCTGGCGGCGGTTGTTGCGGACGCTGGGGACCATGGCACCCCGGGCCACCAGGCGGACCGCGGCCACGGCCACCCGGCCCAGCCAGGTCACGCTGGACCCGACGCCGTCGCCGCCGAGGCCCCCGCCCACGGCCACGAGCCAGCCGAGCGAGTCGGCCACCGGGATGGACAGGGCGGCGGCCCGGTCGCCGGTGGGCAGGGTCACGCCCCGGTGCTGCTCCCAGCCGACCGCGGGGCCGCCGATGGCCTCGAGCCGGTCCGACAGCTCGTCGTGGTTCGCGGGCGGGGCGTCCGGCCCGCCGGCCCACACGACCACCTCGCCCCCCGACCACGACGCCTGCAGCCGCACCTCGCCGATGGGGTCGGGGGCCACGAGCACCGCGGAGGCGGGGTCCTCGCTGGTGGTCAGGCGGTCGTAGGCGGCTTCCAGCCGGGCCAGCTCGGCCTCGACGTCGGCCACGACCTGGGCCCGCTCGGGACCTTCGATGCGGCGGACGGCGTCGAGGTTGTCCTCGGTGTCGTCGAGCAGGCGCTCCAACGTGCGCCGCCACCCGGGCGCGTCGGATTCGAGCAGTGCCAGCTGCTCGTCCGTGGCTATGCCGTCGACCGCCGACCACACGGCGGTCTCCAAGGCTCGGGTGGCCTGATCCATACGCGCTCTAGCGCTCCTCGCGCTCCACCCCCGCTCCGACTGCGCGGAGGCTCCATGTCCGTCTGGCTGGCATCGTCGGAACAGATGCGGACCCCACTGCCCACCGCTCCACCGCGGGATGCCAACTACGCCGTCCCAGGATACGGCGTGCTGACCACGGTCACACCATCACCCCCTTCATGACCCCCCTTGACAAAAAAATTTGTCAGGGCCAGTCTGGACGGAGTCGCAAGCGACGACAGGAGATCTCGTTGATCGACGTCCAGGTGATCGAGGACCCCGAGGCCGCAGCGGTCGCGCTCGACCCCATCCGGTCCCGGTTGCTGGCCGAGCTGGCCGAGCCTTCGTCGGCCGCCACGCTGGCCGCCCGCGTGGGCCTCCCCCGCCAGAAGGTCAACTACCACCTGCGCACGCTCGAGGCGCGGGGCCTGGTCGAGCTGGCGGAGGAGCGCAAGCGGGGCGGCATCACCGAGCGGGTCCTGCGGGCCACGGCCGCCACCTACGTCGTGTCCCCTGCGGCCCTGGGGGAGACGGCCGTGGACCCTGAGCGCGCTGCCGACCGGCTCTCGGCCGGCTACCTCATCGCCCTGGCCGGACGCCTGGTGCGGGACGTGGGCGCCCTGGCCCGCCGGGCCCGCGCCACCGGCACCCGGCTCCCCACCCTGGCCATCGACACCGAGATCCGGTTCCGCTCCGCCGAGGACCGGGCCGCGTTCGCCGAGGACCTCACCACCGCGGTGCTCGACCTCGCCCATCGCTACCACCACGACGACGGCCGCCCTCACCGGCTGGTCGTCGCCGCCCATCCCACACCGGAGAAGACCCATGACCACACCTGATGTTCCCCACCGCCTGGAGATGACCGTCGAGCTGCCGGGCACGCCCGAGCAGGTCTGGCACGCCATCGCCACCGGCGAGGGCATCTCCTCCTGGTTCATCCGCACCGACCTGGAGGAGCGCGAGGGAGGCGCCATCGTCACCCACATGGGCGAGGGCATGTCCTCGCCCGGCGAGGTCACCGGCTGGGACCCGCCCCGGCGCATGGAGTACGTGGAGCCCGAGTGGGCCGGCCTGGGCGGCGCCGAGGATGCCGCCGTCACGCCCCTGGTCACCGAGTGGCTGGTGCAGGCGCAGTCCGGCGGGACCTGCGTGGTGCGGGTCGTGTCCAGCGCCTTCGGCACCGGCGCCGACTGGGAGGAGCCGTTCTTCGACACCATGCGCGAAGGCTGGGTCGAGTTCTTCACCCACCTCGACCTCTACCTGCGGGACTTCGCGGGCCAGCACGCGGTCTCCCTGGAGATCGTCCGCGAGGAGGCCGTCACCGCGCCGGCCATGTGGGGCGCGGTCACCGGCGACCTCGGGCTGCCCGAGCAGGCGGGCAAGCCGGTCGACATGCGGGGCCTGGCCGGCCACGTGGACCAGGTGAACGGCACGCGCATGCTGGTGCGCCTCACCGATCCTCACCCGGGCTACGTGTCGGTGTGGTGCGGCGAGTTCCAGCCCGGCAAGGCGATGGTCAACATCCACGCCTACCTGTTCGGGCCCGAGGCCGAAAACTATGTCGAGCGTGAGGAGCCGGGATGGAAGTCTTGGCTCGACGGGTTGACCATCCCGACGCGTTGATCCCCGCGACGCGCTGACAAGGAGACCTCCCCCGTGACACTCGCGATCGAGACCGAGGGTCTGGTCAAGACCTTCGGTGAGACCCGGGCCGTCGACGGCATCGACCTGGGCGTGAAGGCCGGCTCCGTCTTCGGCGTCCTCGGCCCCAACGGCGCCGGGAAGACGACGACCATCCGCATGCTGGCGACGCTGCTGCAACCCACCGCGGGCTCGGCCCGGGTCCTCGGCCACGACATCGTCACGGACGCCGACATCGTCCGGGGCCTGGTGAGCCTCACCGGCCAGTTCGCCTCGGTGGACGAGGAGCTGACCGGGCGGGAGAACCTGATCCTGCTCGCTCGCCTGCTGGGCTTCTCCCGCGGCCCGGCCGGCGAGCGGTCGGCGGAGCTGCTCGATGCCTTCGGGCTGACGGACGCGGCCGACCGGCTGGTCAGCACCTACTCGGGCGGCATGCGCCGGCGGCTCGACATCGCGTCGAGCATCGTGGTCACGCCCGACCTGCTGTTCCTGGACGAGCCCACGACCGGCCTCGACCCCCGCAGCCGCAACCAGGTGTGGGACATCGTGCGGATCCTGGTGGCCGCGGGCACGACCGTGCTGCTGACCACGCAGTACCTCGACGAGGCGGACCAGCTGGCCGACCGCATCGCCATCATCGACCACGGCCGGATCATCGCCGAGGGCACCTCGGCGGAGCTCAAGGCCTCGGTGGGCACCGGGGCGCTGCACGTGCGCCTGCACGACCCCGGGGCGCGGGCCGAGGCCGAGCGGGTGCTGGCCGCCGCGCTGGGCGTGAGCGTCGAGCGCGACACCGACCCGGCGGCGCTGACCGCCCGGGGCGCCACGCCCGACCGCATCGCCGTCGGCCTGGCCGAGCTGGTCAACGCCGGCATCACCGTCGAGGAGTTCGCCCTCGGCCAGCCCAGCCTCGACGAGGTGTTCCTGTCCCTGACCGGCCATCCCGCCGAGCCGCAGGACGAGACCGAGGAGGATGCGGCGTGACCGCCACCGACGTCACGACGACCGTCGACCAGGCCGTCGAGGCCGCCACGCTGCGGGCCGCGCTGTCGACCCGCACCCGGCCGCCGCGCCCCGGCCCGCTCAGCGCCTCGCTCACGTTCGCGTGGCGGGCCATGCGCAAGATCCGCCACGTCCCGATGCAGCTGTTCGACGTGACGATGTTCCCCATCATGTTCACGCTGATCTTCACGTTCCTGTTCGGCGGGGCGCTGGCGGGCTCGCCCCGGGAGTACCTGCAGGACCTGCTGCCCGGCATCCTCGTGATGACGGTCACGATGATCACCGTCTACACGGGGATGGCGCTCAACACCGACATCCACAAGGGCGTCTTCGACCGCTTCCGCTCGCTGCCGATCTGGCGGCCCGCGGTGCTCGCCGGGATGATGGTCGCCGACGCGGCCCGCTACACGATGGCCTCGGCGGTGGTCATCGCCCTCGGCATCGTGCTCGGGTTCCGCCCCGGCGGCGGCCCGCTGGGCGTGGTGGCGGCGGTGGCGCTGCTCATCGTGTTCTCGTCGTCGCTGTCGTGGATCTGGAGCAGCATCGGCATGAAGATGCAGACGCCGGAGACGGTGATGCAGATGAGCATGACCGTGCTGTTCCCGCTCACGTTCGCCAGCAACGTCTTCGTCGACCCCGACACCATGCCGGGCTGGCTCCAGGCGTTCGTGAAGGTCAACCCCATCACGCACGTGACCACGGCCTGCCGCGAGCTGATGCACGGCAGCATCGAGACCGGCGCCATCGGCTGGGTGCTGCTGTGGAGCGCGGGCCTGACCCTGGTCTTCGCCCCGCTCACCCTCCGGCTCTACCGGGCCGAGAGGTGAGATAGTCAACTTGGTTGACTAATTCTCGGTGGGGCGCGAGGGTGCAGGCATGCCCGTACTCCCCGCACCCCCCGAGCACACCCACGACATCGGCACCACCCGCTTCACGTCCCTGGCCACCCCCCGCCGCGGCTCGCACGAGACCGCGGTGTGGCGGGTGGAGGTCGCTCCCGGCACCGAGCCCACCCCGCACTCGCTGACACGCGAGGAGGTGTTCGTCGTCCTCGACGGCCGGGCGGCGGTGACCATCGACGGCGAGGCGGGCGAGGGCCGGCCCGGCGACGCCATCGTCGTCCCGGCCGGCGTGCCCTTCGTCCTCGCCAACGGCGGCGACAGCCCGCTGCGGATGCTGTGCTGCATGCCCGTCGGCGGCCAGGCCCGGTTGCCCGACGGCGACCCGTTCACGCCACCATGGGCTGAGTGAGCACACCCCCGGTCCCCCTCGCCCGCCTGTTCGCCATGGCCCTGCGGTCGCTCGTCGACGATCTGCACGAGCGGCTGCGGGAGCGGGGCTTGGACGACGACCGCCCCGCGTACGGCTTCGCGCTGCTGGCCGCCCGCGAGGGCTCGACCAGCGTCACCGAGCTGGCGGCGCTGTTCGGGATGACCAAGCAGGCGGCCTCCAAGCTGGTCGACAGCATGGAGGCCGGTGGCCTCGTCACTCGCACCGCAGAGGCCGAGGATCAGCGCCGGCGGCCCATCGTGCTCACCGAGCAGGGCCGCCGCTTCCTCGCCACCGTCGAGGACATCTACGACGGGCTGGAGGAGGAGTGGTCCGCCGTCATCGGCCGCGACCAGGTGGAGGCGACACGGTCCGGGCTCACCGAGGTGCTCCTCGCCCGCCACGGCGGCAGCCTCCCACCCGTCCGCCCGACCTGGTAGAGGCCGACTACCCGCCGCGCAGCTCCCAGCGGGTGGGCTCGCCTTCGGCCTCGATCTCGGCCACCACGCCCCGGCGGCGCAGCGCCAGCAGGTGGGCCATGGCCTCGCCGACCGCGGCGCGGCGCATCCAGCCGTCGATCTCGTCCCAGGGCCGGGACCAGGTCATGCGGCGGGCGATGCCCCACGACGTGCTGTCGCCGTCGGCGATGGCGGCCACGACCTCCCGGAAGCGCTCCGCGTGGTGGCGCCGCAGCTGGTCGATCCGGCCGTGCAGGTCGTCGAAGCGGTGCTCGTGGGCGGGCAGGACCTCGTCCGGCTCGTACTCGTCGAGCCGGTCCAGCGCGGCCAGGAAGTCGCCCAGCGGGTTGTCGCTCGCCTGCGGGTTGTACGACACGTTGGGCGTGATGCGGGGCAGCACGTGGTCGCCGGTGAGCAGCAGCTCGTTCCGCGGCTCCCAGAAGCACAGGTGGCCGGGGGTGTGGCCCGGGGTCCAGATGGCGGAGAGGTCCCAGCCCGGGACGTCGGGGCGCTCGCCGTCCTCCAGCAGGATGTCGGGCAGCACCGGGTCCACGAAGGACCGGACCGGCATGGCCACCGACTGGAGCGTGGCGATCTCCTCCTCCGGGGCGCCCATGCGCCGCAGCATCTGGCCCATGCGCTCGAGCAGGTCGGTGGGCTCGATGTAGCGGTCCTGGATCAGCCGGGCGTCGG
This sequence comes from Acidimicrobiales bacterium, assembly GCA_036558145.1. Lineage (GTDB taxonomy): Bacteria > Actinomycetota > Acidimicrobiia > Acidimicrobiales > VFJN01 > ZC4RG19. The sequence continues at coordinate 154 of DATBGF010000330.1, read as the reverse complement.
CCGGGTGCAGCGAGATCCAGGCCCCCGAGGCCTCCCGGATGCGCCCGGCCAGGCCGTAGTGGTCGGGGTGGATGTGGGTGACGAGCACCCCCTGGACGTCGCGCATGCTGGCGCCCAGCTCGCCGAGGCCGTCGTCGAGGGCGGCGTAGGCCTC
>DATBGF010000329.1:0-1923 GCA_036558145.1 Acidimicrobiales bacterium | reverse complement strand
GATCGCCAACGCCGGGATCTCGCCCGTGGTCGGCGGCCCGCTCGAGACCGATCCTGCGGCGTGGCGGGAGGTCGTCGACGTCAACCTCACCGGCGCGTTCCTCGGCGCCCGGGCCGCGGCCCGGGTCATGGGCGAGGGCGGGCGGCTGATCTTCACCGGCTCGGTCGTGGGCGAGCGGCCCCGCCAGGGCCTGGTCGCCTACAGCGCCTCCAAGGCCGGGCTGGTGGGCCTGGCCAAGGCGCTGGCGCTCGACCTCGCCCCCGCGGGCATCACGGTGAACGTGGTCGCCCCGGGGTGGTTCGACTCGCCGCTGGCCGAGGGCTGGATGAGCAACGCCGACCTCTCCGCCGCCATCACCGGCCACACCGCCCAGGGGCGCTGGGGCGCCCCCGCCGACCTGGCCGGCGCCTACCGGTTCCTGGCCTCCGACGCCTCCGCGTTCGTCACCGGCACGGTGCTGAGCGTCGACGGCGGCTACCTGCTCGTATGACGCCGCAGCACCGCGTCGTCGCCATCACCGGGGCCGGCGGTGCCCTGGGCGCCGCCATCTCGCACCGGCTGGCGGGCGAGCCGGACACCGACCTGGTGCTCAGCGACGTCAGTGAGGGGCCGCTGGCGGCGACCGTCGCGGGCCTCCCGGACGGGGCGGCGGCCGAGACCGTGCTGGCCGACGTGAGCGACCCGGCCCAGGTCGAAGCGGTCGTGACCCGGGCGGTGGAGCGCTTCGGCCGCCTCGACGTGCTCGTCTCCAACGCGGGCGTGCTCTCGCCCAACGGCCGGATCCACAACCTGGCCACCGAGGACTGGGAGCGCGCCTTCCGCATCAACGTGCTCGGCGCGGTCAACGGCATCAAGGCCGCGGTGGCGGTCATGCGGCCCCAGCGCTCGGGCTCGATCGTGCTGACCGCCTCGATCTCGGGTTTGACCGCGTGGTCGCACGCCGCGCCCTACTGCGCCACCAAGGCGGCGGTGATCCAGCTGGCCAAGGTGGCCGCGGTCGAGTACGCCCGCGACGGGATCCGGGTGAACTGCGTGTGCCCGGGCACGTTCCGCTCCGCCATCCACGACGAGCTCCCACCCGAGGCGCTCGACACCATCGCGGCCCGCCACCCGCTGGGCCTGGGCGCGGCCGGCGACGTGGCCGGGGCCTACTCCTACCTGGCGAGCGACGCCTCGCGCTGGACCACCGGCTCCGCCCTCGTGGTCGACGGCGGCTACTCGGCGCCCTGAGCGATGCCGTGCATGAAGATCTCGGCGAACGGCTTGGCCACCGAGCGCGCCGACAGGCGACCGCCCGGCTTGAGCCACAGGTAGGTGTAGTTGTGCATGCCGAGCCAGGCCCGGGCCGTCAGCCAGGGGTCGACCTTGCGGAACTCCCCGGACTCGACCCCGGCCTTCAGGACCGCCTCGACCCGGCGCTCGTAGGCGCGCCGGCGCTTGCGGAACTGCTCGGCCCGCTCGCCGGTCAGCGCCGGGAACTCGTGCAGGAAGACCCAGACGTGCTCGGGGTAGCGGTGGATCACGTCGAGCAGCTCGTCGCCGAGCATGGTGAGCTGCTCCGACGGTGTGCCGCCCGCGGCGGCGACCCGCTCGGCCCCGTTCATCACCTCGTCCATCACCCGGTCGTGGATGGCGGCGAGCAGCTCCTCCTTGGAGCCGATGTAGTGGTAGAGCGCGCCCTTGCCCAGCTGGTTGGCGGTGCACAGCTCGGCGATGCCGGTCGCGTGGTAGCCCTGCTGGGCGAAGACGCGGGCGGAGGTGTCGACGATGGCGTCGCGCCGCGCCTGCCAGTTCGCCCGGCGTCGGGTGCCGCCGGTCGCCTCTGCGGTGGGCATCGCAGGCGACGCTATCAATAGTCTCGACTGGTCGGTACAACGAAGGGGAGCCGGAGTGACAGAGTCGATGCAGGCGGACATGAACTGG
>DATBGF010000328.1:0-4429 GCA_036558145.1 Acidimicrobiales bacterium | reverse complement strand
GACCGCCGCGCCGCGGTGGTGGCCCGGCGCCTGTGCGCCGACGCCAAGGAGCTGGCCGCCGCCCTCCCGATCGAGGCCGAGCCGGCCGCGGTGGCCCGGGTCATGGGCGAGGTGGGGGAGAGCTTCCTCAACTTCCGGGTGGTCGCGACCCGCGAGGCGGAGCAGCGCGCGGAGCTGGCGAAGGGCGCGGACGTCGTCGCCACCATCCCCTACGCCGACCACGACATCACGGATCTGGCGGGCCTCCTGGAGCTGGGCGCGTCGCTCTGGCGCTAGGCCCTGCGGGCCTACCGCATCGTGTTTCTGGCCGGCCGAGCAGTGGAGCCGGTGCCTACCCGCCAAATCCCCCCGCGTGGGCTTTGGCGAGCGTTCTGTCCGCTCTGCCGGTGACCGCTGCCAGACTCTTGGGCGATGGCCAGCCTCGCTGAGCTCGCCCGGTTCTTCACCCGGCTCGACAACAAGGGGATCGTGCACCTCCAGCGCCTGGCCGCGAGCTGGGGCCTGCTGGCCGACTTCTGCTTCGCCGACCTGCTGCTGTTCGGCGTGGTGGGCGAGCCCCGCGACGGTGGCGGGAGCCGCTTCGTGGTCCTGGGGCAGGTGCGCCCGACCACGGCCCAGACCGTGTACCGGGCCGACTGGGTCGGCACCGTGCTGGAGGACGAGGACCGGCCGCTGGTGGCCCGGGCCTACCGGCTGGGCGAGATCATCGAGGGCGAGATGACGATCTCCAAGCTCAAGGAGCGGGTCCGGGTGCTGTGCATCCCCATCCGCTACGAGGGCAAGGTCATCGGCGTGCTCACCCGCGAGTCAGCGCCTGCGTTCGGGCGCCAGCCCGGCGAGCTGGAGCGGACCTACGTCGACGTGTTCAACCGCTTCGCCCGCATGATCGCCACGGGCGACTTCCCCTTCGACGCCGACGACGTCGAGGCCGAGGAGGCGCCGCGGGTGGGTGACGGCGTCATCGTCATCGACGCCTCGGGCCGGGTGGAGTACTCCTCGCCCAACGCGGTGTCGACCCTGCACCGCCTGGGCGTGCACGCCAACGCCGAGGGCCTGCGCTTCTCCGAGCTGGGCCTGGAGGAGCAGGTGGTCTCGACCTGCTTCGCCCTCGGCCGGCCGGTCACCGAGGAGCTGCCCCGCGGCATCGACATCACCGTGCTGATGCGGGGCATCCCCCTGCTCGACCAGGGCACGGTGACGGGCGCGGTGGTCCTCCTGCGGGACATCTCCGAGCTGCGCCGGCGGGACCTGCTGCTGCTGTCCAAGGACCAGACCATCCGGGAGATCCACCACCGGGTGAAGAACAACCTGCAGACCATCTCGTCGCTGCTGCGGCTCCAGGGCCGCCGGCTGGGCAACGAGGAGGCCCGCGTCGCCATCGAGGAGTCGGTGCGCCGCATCCGCTCGATCGCGCTCGTGCACGAGATCCTGTCCCGGGAGGCGGGCGACGACGTCCCGTTCGTCGAGGTGGCCCGGCCGATCGTCAGCATGGTCCAGGACATGATCACCTCGGACCACCCCATCCACTTCTTCCTGGACGACTCGGGCGACGAGGGCGTGCTCTCCGCCACGGTGGCCACGCCGCTGGCCGTGGTGCTCAACGAGCTGCTGCAGAACGCGGTCGACCACGCCTACCCCGAGGCGGTCGACCTGCGCGACCAGCCGGGCCGGGTCCAGGTCACGATCGAGCGGGAGGACAAGGCGCTGACCCTGCGGGTGACCGACGACGGGGTGGGGCTGCCCGAGGGGTTCTCGCCCGAGGCGGCCGGCGGCCTGGGGCTGTCCATCGTCCGCACGCTGGTCACCAGCGACCTGGGCGGCGAGTTCTCGATCGTGTCGGGCGAGGGCCAGGGCGAGCGCCGGGGCGCCGAGGTCTGGCTGCGGATCCCGGTCGAGCCCGGCGACGAGGACAGCCTCGCCGGCGGGTTGCTACCACGGTGACGCCGGGAACCGGCGTGCCCGGGAGAACGAGAACGGCCCCGCCCTGGGGCGAGGCCGAAGTCGTGGTGAAGCCCCCGCTCGGTCGAGGGCGACTGCGCCGGTCAGGCGCTCTTGCGGTTGCGCGCCACCCACTGGCGGCGCAGGGCGCGGCGCTCCTCCTCGGAGGTGCCGCCCCAGATGCCACTGTCCTGGTTGGTGGTCAGGGCATAGTCGAGGCACTGCTTCTGGACGTCGCACACCCGGCAGACGGCCTTGGCGTTCTCGATCTGCTCGATCGCGGGACCGGTGGTGCCCACGGGGAAGAACAGGTCGGGATCTGTGTCGCGACAGGCGCTTTGGTCACGCCAATCGTCGCGCTCGATGGTCAGGGACAAACTGCGGCTCTGCGTCAGGGCCACGGGACCTCCACGGCGGATTTCGGGTCACCGATTTGTGACGAGTTTCACATGCCACCGCGGTAAGTGACGGAATGCGTGTGGCTGCGACGGAGCAAAGATACTGGCTGTCTCGTTTGACAGCAAGGACTTTTTTCCTCATCGAAAGGACAAGTTCGTGTCACTCGTTATCGGGCACCGAGGCGCGCCCCTCGTGGCGGCGGAGAACTCCGTCGCTTCGTTCCGTGCCGCGACGGTCGCCGGGGCCGATGGAGTGGAGCTGGACGTGCGCCGAACGGCCGACGGCGGCTTCGCCGTGATCCACGACGCCCACCTGCCCGACGGCCGGGCGGTGGTGACGCTGGGTAGGGCCGAGCTGCCGGACGGCATCCCGGACCTCGCCGCCGCGCTCGACGCCTGCCGGGGCCTGAGGCTGGTCAACGTCGAGATCAAGAACTGGCCGGACGATCCCGACTTCGACGCCACGCTCGGCTTCGTCGACGCCGTGGTGGGCCTGCTGGCCGCCCGCCCGGCCGAGGAGCGGGAGCGGTTCGTGGTCTCCTGCTTCCACCTCCCGTCGATCGACCGCGTGCAGGAGCTGGCGCCCGACCTGGTCACCGGCTGGCTGACCATCGGTGGCGACGACCCGCTGGCCGAGGTCGTGGCCCACGGGCACCAGGCGCTGCATCCGCACCACGCCTTCGTCACCCCGGAGCTGGTCGAGCAGGCGCACCGCGAGGAGGTGGCCGTCAACACCTGGACCTGCGACGACCCCGAGCGCATCCGCTGGCTGGACGAGATCGGCGTGGACGGCATCGTCACCAACGCCCCCGACGTGGCCCTGTCCGCCCTCGGCCGCGACGGCGAGGCCCAGGGCTAGGGCAGGACCAGGTCCAGCACGTCCGGCTCGTGCCGGAACCGGAGCACGTCGGCGTCGCCGAGGTGGTCCCCGTCGACCTGGTAGGGGACCGGCCCGTAGGCCCGCACGGTCAGGCACTCGACGTCGGTGCGGTGGTCGACCCAGCGGCTGCGGCGCAGGTGCTTGCCCCGCCCCAGCGCCGAGGCGATGGCCGGCAGGAAGCGGGTGGCCGCCATCGTGCGCACGGTCACCGATGCCAGTCCCCGCTCCAGCGTGGCCTCGGGGGCCAGGTTGAGCGGCCGGTTGCCGAGGAACGTGTAGGGGTTGGTGTTGAGCACGATGGTCAGGTAGGCGTCGTCGATGACGGCCCCCTCGCCGCCGTTGCCGGGGAAGTGGACGGCGAAGCGGGGCCGGCTGCGGTCGAAGTGGCGGATCCAGGTGTCGAACCCGGCGTAGACGAACAGCGGATGGCCGGCGTACCGCTTGAGCCCCGAGCGCCGCTCCACCTGCTCGACCACGGCGGCGTCGAAGCCGACGCCGGTGTGGAACAGGAAGTAGCGCCCGTTGACCGAGCCCAGCCCGACGCGGCGGATCGAGCGGCGGGCCAGGGCGTCGAGCAGCACGCCGGTGGCCTCGATCGGGTCGTTGGGCAGGCCGATCGTGCGGGCGAACACGTTGGTCGACCCGCCGGGCAGCGGTGCCAGCGCGGTCGTCGATCCGGCCAGGCCGTTGGCGGCCTCGTTCAGCGTCCCGTCGCCGCCCAGCACCACGACGACCTCGGTCCCGTTGGCCGCCGCGCCCTGGGCCAGGCGGGTGGCGTGACCCCGCCGGCTGGTCTCGGCCACCGTGACGTCGTGGTCGGCGGACAGGGCCTTGCCGATGACCACACGGCTACGCGGCGTCACCGACGACGCCGCCGAGTTGACGAGGAGCAGCAGCTTCACAGCGCCGGGAAACTACCCTGCTCTGCCGGTTACCGAACGGTCACTTAGGGGCCAGCGATTTGGACGCCTCCCCGGGAGGGGTGCAGCATGGCAGGCCATGAACGTGGTCGTATGCGTGAAGCAGATCCCGGATCCGGCGGAGCCCGGGAAGCTCGAGGCCGACAACACCCTCGACCGCAGCGGCAAGCTGATCCTCGACGAGTCCGACAGCTACGGCGTCGAGATGGCCCTCCAGCTTGCCGATGCGGCCGGTGGTGGCGACGTCACCCTCGTGTCCATGGCCCCCAACGGCGAGACCTCGGGGCTGCGCA
>DATBGF010000327.1:0-2658 GCA_036558145.1 Acidimicrobiales bacterium | reverse complement strand
CGTCACGCTGACGGCCACGGCCGGCAACGCCGGCCCGGACGAAGCCCCCGCCGCCCGGCTGGCGGTCCTGGTCCCCGAGGGCCTGACGGTCACCTCCTTCGACGCGGGCGGCGCCACCTGCAACGCCCTACCCCCCGGCCCGTTCGTGGTGGTGGTCTGCGACCTGGGCGACCTCGCCGCCGGCGACGAAGCCACCCTGACGGTCACCACACTCGCCGTACCCACCCCCGAGACCACGGTCACCACCACGCGCACGCCCACCACAGCCCCGGCCACCCCGGGCACCACGCTGACGGCCATCGCCTACGCCAGCTCCGCCACCATCGACCCCGCCCCCGCCGACGCCCTCGTCACCATCCCCATCCCCGTCTGAACCGAACGCAGGCCCGGGCGTTAGGCTGGCACGTCCCCTAGCGACATCCCGGGAGCGCGTCGTGCCGGCAACCATCGTGGTCGGAACCCAGTGGGGCGACGAGGGCAAGGGCAAGTTCACCGACCTCTTCGCCAAGGAGATGCACCTGGTGGTCCGCTACCAGGGTGGCCACAACGCGGGCCACACGCTGGTGGTCGACGGTGAGACGTTCGCGCTTCAGCTCATCCCCTCGGGCGTGCTGTACGACCACATCGTGCCGGTGATCGGCAACGGTGTCGTGGTCGACCCCCAGGTGCTGCTGGACGAGATCGCCATGCTGGAGGGCCGGGGCCGCAGCTGCGAGCGGCTCAAGGTGTCGTCCAGCGCCCACCTGATCCTGCCCTACCACCAGCTGATCGACCGGGTCACCGAGCGCCACCTGGGCAAGAACAAGCTGGGCACCACCAAGCGGGGCATCGGTCCCGCCTACGCCGACAAGGCGGCCCGGGTCGGCCTGCGGGTGCAGGACATGTACGACCCCAAGATCTTCCGCCAGAAGCTGGAGCTGGTGCTCAAGGAGAAGGGCCAGCTGCTGGCCAAGGTCTACAACCAGCTTCCGCCCACCGTGGACGAGATCGCCGACCACTACCTGGGCGAGCTGGCGCCCCGGGTCGAGCCGTACGTCGCCGACACCGTGAACCTGGTCCACGAGGCGCTGGAGCTCGGCCAGAACGTGCTGTTCGAGGGGGCACAGGCCACCTTCCTCGACCTCGACCACGGCACCTATCCCTACGTGACCTCGTCCAACCCCGTGGCCGGGGGCGCCTGCACGGGCGCCGGGGTCGGGCCCCGCTACATCGACCGGGTCGTGGGCGTGGGCAAGGCCTACATCACCCGGGTCGGGGCCGGGCCGTTCCCCACCGAGCTGCTGGACGAGACCGGCGACGCCCTCATCGAGCGGGCCGACGAGTACGGCACCAACACCGGGCGCCGCCGCCGGGTCGGATGGTTCGACGCGGTGATGATGCGCCACGCGGTGCGGCTCAACTCGCTGTCCGAGCTGAGCATCGCCAAGCTCGACATGCTCGACATCTTCGACACGCTGCGGGTGTGCGTGGCCTACGAGGCGGACGGCCGGCGCCACGAGCGCTTCCCCGACGACCAGTCGCTGCTCCACCGGGTGACCCCGATCTTCGAGGACCTGCCGGGCTGGTCCGGCGACCTGTCCCGGGCGACCGAGCCCGACCAGCTGCCCTCCGAGGCCCGGGACTACATCGAGTTCCTGGAGGCGCAGGTGGGGGTGCCGATCACGCTGGTCGGCGTGGGCCCGGGCCGCGACCAGTACGTCCAGCGCAAGCCGTAGGCGGCGGGCGTGCGGGTCTGCGTGGTGGGTTCGGGTGGGCGCGAGCACGCGCTGGCCCACGTGCTCGGCCGCACGGCCGAGGTGGTGGTGACGCCGGGCAGCCCCGGCATCCCCGGCTCGGTGCCGGCCCCGCCGGAGGAGATCGACGCCGACCTGTACGTGGTCGGCCCCGAGGCACCGCTGGTCGACGGCCTGGCCGACAAGCTGCGGGCCATGGGTCGCCTGGTGTTCGGGCCGGGGGCGGACGGCGCCCACCTGGAGGGGTCCAAGGCGTGGATGAAGGAGGTCGTGTCGGCCGCGGGCGTGCCGACCGCCCGCTACGCGACCTTCGACCGGTTCGAGCCGGCGCTCGAGTTCCTCAACTCGCTGCCCGGCCCCTGGGTGGTCAAGACCGACGGGCTGGCCGCGGGCAAGGGCGTGCTGGTGGCCTCGACCCGGGCCGAGGCCGAGGCCGACATGCAGGCCAAGCTGGCGGGCGAGTCGTTCGGCGCCGCCGGCCGCACGGTGGTGATCGAGGAGGGGATGACCGGTCCCGAGCTGTCGCTGCTGGTGGTGTGCGACGGCACCGGGGCGGTGCCCCTGGCCCCGGCGCAGGACTTCAAGCGGATCGGCGACGGCGACACCGGTCCCAACACCGGCGGCATGGGCGCCTACTCACCGGTCCCCGTCTGGGGCGAGGACGTCGTGGACGACGTCATGGACCGCTTCATCGCCCCCACGCTGGCGGAGCTGCGGCGCCGGGAGATCGACTACCGCGGCGTGCTCTACGCGGGCCTGATGCTCACCGAGGACGGGCCCCGGCTGGTCGAGTACAACGTCCGCTTCGGCGACCCCGAGGCCCAGGTCGTGCTGCCCCGCCTGACCACCGACCTGGCCGAGCTGCTGGCCGCGGCGGCCGCGGGCGACGTGACCCAGGCGCCGCCGCCCGCCTTCGACCCCGGCG
>DATBGF010000326.1:0-1731 GCA_036558145.1 Acidimicrobiales bacterium | reverse complement strand
ACGGTGGCCTCCCGCTTCAGAGTGCGCCGCAGGAACTCGGTGCGGGAGAGGCCCTGATCCCTGGCGCGCGCGTCGAGCGCACTCACGACTTCGTCAGGTACGTCTCGGATGAGGATGTCTGCCATCGATAGCCAATGATATCACCTACTCCTCCCGGCGGAGCAGGTAGGTGTCGAACATCCAGCCCTTGCGGGCGCGGGCCTCGGCGCGGACCTGCTGGATGTCGGCGGACACGGTGGCCAGGGGGCCGGCGATGAGGATCTCGTCGGGGGTGCCCAGGTAGGCGCCCCAGTAGATGGTGACGCCCGCGGGGTCGATGGTGGTGAACGAGCAGTCGCGGTCGAGCATGATCACCAGGTCGTCGACGCCGGGGGGCCAGCCGTCGGTGGCGAGGCTGCGGCCGGTCGTCACGTGCAGCGGGCGGCCTACGCCGTGGAGGGCGATGCGGTGGGCCGCGGCCAGGGCCTGGATGCTGCTGATGCCGGGGATCACCTCGACCGTGAAGGCCACCGCGCCGCGGGCCGCCACCTGGTCGAGGATGCGCAGCGTGCTGTCGTAGAGGGCGGGGTCGCCCCAGACCAGGAACGCGCCCACCTCGCCCTCGGCCAGCTGGTTGAGCAGGAGGGTCTCGTAGATCGACACCCGCTTCTCGTGCCAGAGGCCCACGTCGCCGGCGTAGCTCGGTCCCGACAGCTCCCGGGGCGGGTCGGCCACCGAGACGACCCGGTAGGACGGGTCGTCGATGTAGCGCTCGCAGATGACGTGGCGCAGCGCCACCAGGTCCTCCGTGCCCGCCCGCTTCTCCAGCTCGAAGAACACGTCGGCGCGGTTGAGCGCCCGCACGGCCTGGACCGTCACGTGGTCCGGGTCGCCGGCCCCGATGCCGATGGCGAGGATCGTGCGGGTGGAGGGCACGTCGATACGGTAGGTCCGACCGCCAGCCCGAGCGGAGGCCCGCATGACCACGACCGATTCCCCGACGCCCACCAGCGAGACCCCGGCGCCGCCGGTCCCGCCGCTGCGGCCGGACCGGGCCGAGACCGACCGGCTCGCCGCCCGGGTGGCCGTGGCCGTGGGCGAGGGCCGGGAGCGGCACCAGGTCGTGTCCCCGCTCACCGGCGAGGTGCTGGGCGAGGTGCCGATCGGCACCGCGGAGGACGTGGCCGCTGCCTTCGCCGCGGCCCGCGAGGCCCAGCGCACCTGGGCCGAACGGCCGGTGAGGGAGCGGGCCGCCGTGCTGCTCCGCTACCACGACCTGGTCCTGGAGCGACAGGGCGAGCTGCTCGACCTCATCCAGGCCGAGAACGGCAAGGCTCGGGTGTGGGCCTTCGAGGAGATCATGGACCAGGCGGTCACCGCCCGGTACTACGCCCGGCTGGCGCCGCGGGCGCTCAAGCCGCAGCGGCGGCTCAGCGCGCTGCCGGGCCTCGTGTCCACGAAGGAGCACCACGTCCCGAAGGGGATCGTGGGCGTCATCGCCCCCTGGAACTACCCCCTCGTGCTGGCGGTCTCCGACGCCCTCGCCGCGCTCGTCGCCGGCAACGGCATCGTCATCAAGCCCGACTCGCAGACCCCGTTCACCGCCCTGCGCGCCTTCGAGCTGCTCGATGAGGCGGGTCTGCCGGCCGGCCTCGTCCAGGTCGTGACCGGCCCGGGGCGCACGGTCGGCACCGCCATCATCGAGAACACCGACTACGTGATGTTCACCGGCTCGACCGCGACCGGGCGCTC
>DATBGF010000325.1:0-1993 GCA_036558145.1 Acidimicrobiales bacterium | reverse complement strand
TCGTGGCGGGCTCGCTGGCGACCTACAAGCACCTGCGCAAGGTTGTCAGGGTGGACACGATCCCCCGGCTCCCGTCCGGCAAGGTGCTGCGCCGGACGCTGCGCGACCAGTGGACGGCGGGCTGATGGACGTCCGCCTCTCGCCCGAGCAGGTGGCCCTGCGCGACTCCGTGGCCCAGGCCGTCGACCGGCTCGGGGCGCACACCGTCCGGGAGCTCGACGACCCCGAGCGGGCCGCCAAGCTCGACGCGGTGGTCATCGCCTCCGGCTGGCGCGAGCTGCGCACGGCGGATGACAGCGGCGCCCCCTGGGCGTCCGGCGTCGAGGTCGCACTCGTGGCCGAGGAGTTGGGGCGGGGCCTGGCCGACACCCCGTTCCTCGGCCCCACGCTGGCGGCCGAGCTGCGGCGCCTGGCCGGCGCTCCCCCGGCGGCGGACGCCGAGACCGTGGCGCTCCGTCCCGACCTGACCGCGCTCGCCGACGGCACGGAGGAGGGCGCGGTGGCGGTCGACACCCAGGGCGCGACCGCGGCGCTGCTCCTCGTGGCCACGCCCACCGGCGGCCACGCGGTGGCCCGGGTGCTGCTGCCCGAGGGCGACGCCCGCGTCGACCTGACCCGGCCGGCCGCCGCGCTGGCCCCGGCCACGGCGCTCAACCCGCTGCCGGACGCGGCCCGCACCCTGGACGGGGACGACGTCGCCCGCTGGACCGCCCTGGGGCTGGCGCTCACGTCCGCCGACCTGGTGGGGACCATGGGGGGCGCGGTGCGCCTCGCCTCCGAGTACGCCAAGGAACGCCGCCAGTACGGCCAGCCGATCGGCTCGTTCCAGGCCGTGCAGCACCTGCTGGCCGACGCGTTCGTCGCCACCGAGGGGTCCCGCAGCGCGACGCTCCACGCGGCCTGGGCCGTCGACGCGCTCCCGCCCGCGGAGGCGCTGGCCGCGGCCGCGGTGGCCAAGGCCTACTGCGCCCGGGCGGCCCGCACGGTGTGCGAGACCGCGATCCAGGTGCACGGGGGCATCGGCAACACCTGGGAGTGCCTGGCGCATGTCCAGCTGCGCCGAGCCCTGCTCGCGAGCGACATCCTGGGCGGCGCCGGGCCCAACCTGGCCCGGGTCCTCGACCACCACGACATCAGCTGCGACATCGGAGGCACCCGTGGACTTCGGTGACTCGCCCGACGAGGCGGCCTTCCGGGCCCGGCTGCGCGCCTGGCTGCGGGAGAACAACCCGGGGCTGCCCGCCTCGTCCACCTCCGACGACTACTGGGCCGGCCAGGCCGCCTGGCACCAGGCGCTCTACGACGCCGGCTTCTTCGGGCTGTCCTGGCCAGTCGACATCGGCGGCCAGGCGCTGCCGAGCGTGTACGACGTGATCGTGGACGGGGAGCTGGCCGCCGCGGGCGCGCCGCCCCGGCCCAGCCTGGGCTACCTGGTGCAGGGCATCCTGGCCCACGGCAACGAGGACGTCCGGGCCCGGTTCCTGCCCGGGATCGTCAACGGGCGCGACCGCTGGTGCCAGGGGTTCAGCGAGCCCGACGCCGGCTCCGACCTCGCCTCGCTGCGCACCCGGGCCGACCGCGACGGCGACGACTACGTCATCACCGGCCACAAGGTGTGGACCAGCTACTCGGACGTGGCCGACTGGTGCCTCCTGCTGGCCCGCACCGACCACGAGGTCCCCAAGCACAAGGGCCTGTCGGCGTTCCGGATCTCGATGCGCCAGCCGGGCATCGAGCAGCGCCCTCTGAAGATGATCAACGGCATCACCTCGGAGTTCGGGGAGGTGCTCTTCGACGGGGCGCGGGTCCCGGCGTCGGACATGATCGGCTCCCCGGGCGAAGGCTGGCGGCTGGCCATGACCGTGGTGAGCCACGAGCGCGAGCCGGGGGAGCTCGGCTATGTCGCCCGCTACAGCAAGCTGGTGAAGGAGCTGACCGCGATGGTGCGGGCCGCGCCCGACCGGTACGGCGCCGAAGCGGTGCGCGATCTCGG
>DATBGF010000324.1:0-6208 GCA_036558145.1 Acidimicrobiales bacterium | reverse complement strand
ACGCCTTCTCCCAGGAGCGGTTCATCCCGGTCGCGGCCAACGGGGCGCCGGCCGTCGCCGCGTACCGGTCGGAAGTGCCGGGAGGCGCACCCCGGGCCTTCGCCATCCACGTGCTCGACGTCGCCGGTGGGCGGATCGGTGCCATCCACGTCTTCCTCGACCCGACGCTGTTCGCCTTGTTCGGCGTCCCCCTGGACCACCCCGGCTAGGGCGGCCGGCCCTGCCCGGTCGCACCGCAGCCCGGGCACGGCCGCACGATCTCGGCCAGTCCGACCAGCGCCACGAGCTCGATCAGACCCCCGTCGGCGCCGTGGAGCTGCAGCCGCCAGCCGCGCCGGGCCGCCAGGACGTGCAGCCGGGCCAGGGCATCCACGGCGGCCAGGTCGGCCGGGACCAGCCACGAGACGTCGAGCCCGACCACCCCGTCACCGGTCGAGCAACAGCTATCCGGGGCGTGGTCCATGCAGATCCGACTGCGCCGGAGGGCGAAACTCGTCGCAGCTAGGGCCTCGCGCCGTGGTGCTCCAGGATCTTCACGATCTCGGCTTGCTCGGCCTTGGCCTCGGGGGATCCGCTCCCGCCGCGGCCCGTGGGTCGGGTGGCGAGATCGAGCGGGGTCGAGCCCGACCTGTTCGGCTGCCTCGGGTCCGCCCCGCCGTCGAGCAGTGCTCGCGCGGCGGCGCTGCAGCGGGTGCGCACCGCCCGGTGCAGGGGAGCGACGCCGCTGCTGTCCGTCGCGTTCGGATCGGCGCCGGCGGCGATGAGCGCGGCGATCACCGTGGCCTGTGCCTGCGGGTTCCACGAGCCCGAGCCGGGCGCGCCGTCTGCGGCGTAGTGCAGCGGCTGGGCTCCCCGGCGGTTCCGGGCGCCGGTGTCGGCGCCCATCGCCAGCAGCGTGGGCACCAGGCGCGTGTCATAGGCCGCCGCGGCGATGTGCAGCGCGGTGTCCCCGGCGTAGACGTAGTGGCCGATCTGGTCGAGGTAGTACGGCGCGGCCTCCTGCCGGGTGGCGCCCGCGGTGACCGCCGAGGTGGCCAGCGCCGGCGATGCCGCCAGCATCCGGGCCACCTCGCCTTGGTCGCGGGCCGCGATGGCGCGGATCAGGTCGATCATGTGACCAGCGTCGCGCAGGCCCGGGTAGCGTTCGTGGCGATGGGTGCGCTGGTCGCCATCGAGGAACGCAAGAAGCTCCTCAGCGAGGTGTGGCTCTTCCACGGGGCGACCGACGAGGAGCTCACGATGCTCGCCGAGCGGGCGTACGAGGTCTCGGTCGGGCCCGAGGTCGACATCGTCACCCAGAACGAGTTCGGCGACGAGCTGTTCCTGGTCGTGGACGGCCACGCCGCGGTCAGCCGGGACCAGGTCGACCTCGGCGTCGTGAACGCCGGCGACTTCTTCGGCGAGATGGCCCTGCTCGGCACCGGGGTGCGGACCTCCACGGTGCGCTCGATCGTCCCGATGACCCTGCTGGGCCTGCGGGCCGAGCACCTCGACGAGGTGCTGGCCTCGGACGCCCTGATCGCCCGGCGGGTGCTGAGCGTCGTGGTCGCCCGGCTCGACGCCACCAACCAGCGCCTCGCCGAGCTCCAGGGCGGGACGCCCCGGTCCCTGGGCTGACCCCGCCGGCCCGCCCGTCCCGCCTGGTCCGCTACGTCGAGGCGGGGACCGGCGCGGCGGGCTCGACGCCGGCGGCCTGGCCGAGCACGGCGGTCCACCCGGCCGCGTCGATGCCGAGGGCGGTGAACCGCTCCTCCGCCGCCGTCGCCGCCAGGCGCGCGTCGGGATGGCCGTCCGCCTCGCGGGCCATGGCCCACCCGAGGCGGGCGAGGGCCTGGGCGATCTGGTCCTCGGTCTCGTCCACCCGGGCGCACAGCTGGGCGAAGCGCTCCTCGACGGCGGCCCGGTCGCCCCGGCCGGCCTCCACGGCGCCGGCGGCCAGCCCGGCCCACAAGCGGTCGAGGTAGGTCGAGCGCTCGTCCTCCTCGACCACCTGGGCGGCGGCCCAGGCCTCGTCGGGCCGGCCGGCGGCGGCCAGCGCCAGCGCGGTCACCGCGCCGCAGTAGCCGACCTCGGCCCGCTCGCCGATGGCCCGGCTGACGGAGCGGAGCAGCTCCAGCGCCTCGCCCGGCCGTGCGACCTGGAGCTCCAGCAGCGCCCGGGACACGAGGTACTCGCCGCCGCCCGCGGTCTCCAGGTCGTCCGACGACAGCTCCTTGGTGGGGAGGATGTCGAGCGCGGCGGCGGCCCGCTGCCGGTCGCCGACCTGGACCGCCGCGCTGAGCAGCCCGGTGGCGGAGAACGCAGTGAACCGGGGCGAGCCGCTGGAGGGCATCGTCGTGCGGGCTTCCTCCAGCACCGCGAAGCCTTCGTCCACGCGGCCCGCGGTCACCAGCGCCCGACCGAGCGGGAGGCGGGCCTGCACCCGGCCGTAGTCGTCGTCGATGGCGTCGAAGGTCGCCAGGGCCTTCGCGGCGTGCTCGATGGCGGACTCCGACCGCCCGGTCCAGAGCCGGGTGCCGGCCGTCAGCACCTGGCCCATGGCCACGGCCCAGCGGTCGCCCGCCTCCCCGGCGGCGCCGAAGACGTCCCGGGCCATCGTCTCGGCCTCCTCCGGGTAGCCGGAGTGGAAGCGGGTGAAGGCCAGCAGGCCCATGGCCCAGCCCAGCCCGCCCCGGTCGCCGAGCTCGGCGAACAGCGCCGCCGAGTCGTGCAGGAGCGCCTCGGCGTCCTGGATCCGGCCGGCGATGAAGTGGGCCCACGACAGGTTCTGCAGCGCCCAGGCCCGCCCCAGGCGGTCGTGCTGGGCCGTGTAGATCTCCAGCGCCGGCTCCAGCGACGCCACCGCGGCGTCGGGGTCGTTGCGGAGCAGGGCCGCGAACCCCCGCACCCGCAGCGCCGCCGCCCGGCCCTGGTCGTAGCCGGCGGCGCCCGCCCGGGCGAGGGCGGTCTCCAGCAGCGCCTCGGCCTCGTCGGGCGCGCCGCTGCGCACGGCGACCTCGGCCGCCTCGACCTGGGCGGCGACGGCCGCGGGCTCGTCGGCGAGCGCCTCGGCGAGCTCCAGCGCCGCCTCGGCGTCCGCCCGGGCCTGCCGCATCTCGTGCAGCTCGCGATGCGCCGCGGCCCGAGCGAGGAGGAGCTCACCCCGGCGGGCCGTCGCGGCCGCGGCCGGCGCCGCCAGCGCGGGGGAGTCGAGGAGGGCCAGCGCCTCGGAGAACAGGTCCGCGGCCCGGCGCGGGGTGTCGACCCGGGCCGCACGCCGGCCGGCGCGCCCGAGCCAGTCGACGGCGCGGGCGACGCCGGCGTCGTGCGTGCCGGGTGCGCCCCCCAGCTCGACGCTCAGCGCGGCGGCCCGTCCGTAGTGGTTGGCGATGCTGTCGATGACCCCTTCGTGGTGCTCGTACTCCTCGCGCTCGAGCCACGAGGCGATCCCCGTGTGGACCCGGGCCCGCCGCTGCTTGGTCATCGTGCCGTAGGCGACCTCCCGGACGAGCTCGGAGCGGAACTCCCACGCCTCACCGTCGACCGCGAGCAGGTCCTTGGCCTGGAGCGAGCCCAGGCACTCGGGCACCGCCTCCTCGCCGCCGTGGGCCTCGCGCTGCATGATCGCCAGCCAGCCGACCCGGCCGTGCGAGCCGAGCACGGCGGCGTCCTCCAGCACGTGGCGCTCCGACGCCGTCAGGGCGTCGAGCCGGGCCGCGACCAGTCCCCGGAGGGTGTCGGGCACCTCGGTCGACCCTGCCTCGCCCAGCCACGAGACCAGCTCCTCCAGGAAGAACGGATTGCCGCCGGCCCGGTCGAGCAGCTCGCCGGCCACGCCGTCGTCCAGCCCGTCCCAGCGGTCGCCGGTGAGGGAGCGGAGCAGTTGCGTCGCCGCGTCCCGCCCGAGCGGATCGAGGTGGACCACGACCGAGTGGTGCCCGCCCTCGGGCGGCGACCAGCGCTCGGCCAGCGCCGGGCGCGCGGTCGCGAGCACGACGAAGGGCAGCCGGGTCGTGGACTGGAGGAGCCCGCCGACGACGTCGAGGACGGCCTCGTCGGCCCAGTGGAGGTCGGACAGCACCATCACGACCGGCCGGCGCCGGGCCACGGCGGCCGTGAACGCCAGCAGGGACCCGGTCGCCTCCTCCCGGACGCGGGCGGCATCGACGCCCCGGGGGACCTCGTAGCCGAGCAGGTGGCGCAGGCCCTCGACCACCCGGTCGACCGCGGCGCCCCCGTCGGTCCCGTCCAGGGCCTCGGTGACGGCCGCACGGACCTTGCCCGTGACGACGTCCTGGTCGTCGCCCCGCTCGACGCCGCAGGCGGCCTGGATCGCGCTGGCGACCGGCCACCACACGTTCGCCTCCCCGTAGGGCACGCAGCGCCCGGGCAGGACCAGGGCGCCGTGGCACTCCCGGGCCTGGTCGGCGACGTCCTCGGCCAGGCGGGATTTGCCCAGGCCGGCGTCGCCGAGCGCGAGCAGCAGGGCGGGCCGGCTCCGGTCGAACGCCATGTTCAGCGCGTGGGACAGGAGCGCGACCTCGTCGTCGCGGCCGATCAGCGGCGCGCGGCGCCGGTCCGAGCGGTGGCCGGGAGGCAGCCGGGCGCCCTCGGCCACCCAGGCCTCCACCGGGGCCTCCCGGCCCTTGGCGGCGATGGCGCCAACGGCGCGGTAGGTGACGACCCGCCGGGTGGCGAGGTAGGTGGCCTGCCCGACCAGCACCTGGCCCGGCTCGGCCACGGACTGGAGCCGTTGCGCCGTGTTCACGACGTCGCCCATCGCGGTGTAGTCGCCCCCGGCCCGCAGCGAGCCGACGAGGACCTCGCCCGTGTTGACCCCGACCCGCAGGCGAGCGTCGACCCCCAGGTCGGCGGCCGCGTCGCACAGTGCGTCCGGGAGCCGCAGCGCGGTCCGCACCGCCCGCTCGGCGTCGTCCTCGTGGGCGATCGGGGCCCCGAACAGGGCCAGGATGGCGTCGCCGACGATCTTGTCGACCCGGCCGCCGAAGTCCTCGATGATGGCGACCAGCCGCTCGAAGCACCCGTCGACGATGCGCTTGACCTGCTCGGGATCGCGGTGCTCCGACAGGCTGGTGAAGCCGACGATGTCGGCGAAGAGGACGGTGACGACCCGCCGCTGATCGCCGCGCAGCCGGAGGTCGGCACCACAGCTCGGGCAGAACCGAGCGCCTTCGGGTGCATCCGCGCTGCAGACCGGGCAGGTCATGGCGCCAGTGTATGGACCCCCTCCCGGCCCTCCGGGCGCGAACCGGCCGGACCGCGACGGGAACCACCGGCCCCTGACCTAGGTGACGAGCTCGATGCAGACGCGACGGAACTGCCGTGTGGCCCGGAGGGCAGGAACGCCGCCGCCATCAGGCCGGGCGTCCACCGTGACGGGCACGGCGAGAAGCTCGGCGAACCCGTGGAGCTGGGCAGGAGTCTCGCAGCGGACGATCAATCCCAGGGTGGGGACGTGCTCACCGCTGTCCATGTGTTCGACTCCCGGACGGACGTCGGGCGTAGGGAGCTCCAGCGTCCAGTTCTCGGCCAGCCACATCACCACGTCGGCGAGGTCGTCCTGCAGATCCATCAGCCCGCTCAGCGCCGCGTCGAGGCCGGTCGCGGGACGGACCGCGACGTCACGGTGAATGGCCGCTGATTCGTCGGCCGTGCCGTAGTCGTCACACCAGCTGCTCGCCCACCCACACCAGCACTCGGCCCGGTGCCGATGGTCGAAACATGCGGTCCAGCGTGTAGGAATACGACGGAAAGTGTGAGAGGCACTACGGGGACGATCTTTCATCCCCTCCGTATCACCAAGGACGCCCAGGAGGCCCCCCACGATGTCTGACGGAACCCGGCCTGCGTGGGCACAGCGGCTCACCGCGGAGCGGGTGGCGCGGGGCTGGACCCAGCAGCAGACCGTCGACGCGCTTCGCATGATGTCCGAGCGCATGCTGCCTGGTAGCGCGCATCTGCTGCGGATGTGGAAGAACTGGGAGCATGGCAAGCACCGGCCGCGTCCTGAGTACCTGCGGTTGATCGCCACCACCCGCGCTGACAGCTTGGTGCCGGCGGCTGACACGTTGGAGTTGGTCGAGCGCATCCGGCGCTCGGACCTTGACCGGGCTTCGCTGGACACGCTGACCATCACAGTGGAGCGGCTGTGCGGCGAGTACTCGTCGATGCCGTCGGCTGACCTGCGTCGGGAGGGTCATGCCTGGAT
>DATBGF010000323.1:0-7206 GCA_036558145.1 Acidimicrobiales bacterium | reverse complement strand
CTCGCCGCACCGGGCCGGCTTGAAACCCTGGTGGGTGCCTGCGCCGCCCCGGCACGCCGAGCGACGCCCCTGGCTCGGAGATCCGCACACCGGATTCACAGGACGGGCCCTAGCCCCTAGCCGCTCAGGCGGGCGTGGGGGGCCGGGAGCGAGCGCATCGCCAGCTCCTCGGCCAGGCCGGCGGCCTCGGCGTGCAGCGCGGCCGAGCGCTCGGCGTCGCCGGGACCGTCGCGCTCGGCGAGCACGTTGGCGGCCCAGGCCGCGGACAGCGCGACCCACGGGCGGGCCTCGATCGTGCGGTGGCGCTCCAGCGCCGCGCCGAGGTGCTCGACGGCGTCGTCCGGCCGGCCCAGGACGGCCGCGAGGGTGCCGAGGTGGTGGTCGACCGCGCCCAGGTAGGCGGCGTAGCCCATCACGCAGTTGCGCCCGCTGTAGGGCGCCAGCGCGTCGTGGGCCGCGGCCGCCCAGGTGGGATCGCCCGCCGTCGAGGCCGCGATGGCCGACCCGACCACCGACATGAGCCAGTTGTAGCTGGCGTCCACCTCCGCCAGCTCGGCCACGTCCCGGTCCGCCAGGTTGCGGGCCAGCGACTTCGTGTGCCCGACCCCGGCCAGCGCCCAGACGTGCATGGCCCACCAGGTGAGCCCGGCCGGGCTGAGCTGCTCCTCGCCCTCGACGTCGGGCGTGGCGCCGGCCAGGGTCCCCTGGAGCCAGCGGTGCACGAACGTCTGGGCCGCGTACAGGTTGCCGGCCTGCGGGTGCCCGGCCGCCTCCAGCCGGTCCCGCAGCGCCGCAGCCTCGTCCTCGGCCTCGGTGAAGCGACCCTGGAGGCCCGCCCACATGATCCGCCACATGTCCGCCAGGCGCAGGTACTCGGGATGGCGGACGGTGGCGGCCAGCTGGGCGAAGCGGCCGGCCAGGTCCCGGGCCGCGTCGTGGGCGCCCAGGGCGAACAGGGGCTGGATGCGGGCGCGGGCGCCCTGGAGCACCAGGTCCTGGTCGCCGGTCTGCTCGCCGATGCGGATGACCTCGGTGCCGATGTCGAGGTGCTCGTCCAGGTCGTCGGGGCCGTCCAGGGCCAGGACCCGGGAGCACAGCACCGACGCCAGCACCACCGGGGCGTCCAGCCGCCGGGCCATGGCCTCGGCTTCGTCGGCCAGCGCCTTGCGCTCGGCGTGGGGCGCGTCGCCGTGGCGGACGTGGGCCAGGCGGGCCAGCGCCAGGGCCCGGGCCCGGCTGTCGGTCTCCGGCAGGCGGTCGAGGACCTGCTCCAGCAGCTCGCGGGCCCGGGGGTTGGAGGGGGGCGCGGCGGGCAGGCGGCCGCCGTAGCCCAGCGCAGCCCGGGTGAACAGGTCGAGGCGGTCGACGTCGCGGGCCAGGTCCGCGGCCTCGAGGTGGCGGCGGTCGCGGGCGATGAACTCGCCGGCCCGGTCGTGGGCGTCGGCCAGGTCCAGCCGCAGCTCGGCCGCCAGCTCCCGGGCGGCCGGGCTGCCGTCGCCGTAGGCGTCGTGGACGTCGACGGCCCGGGTCAGGAACCACACGGCGCCCTCGAACGCGGTCTCGACCCGGGCCTGGTCGGCCGCGGCCCGGGCCCAGCGCACGGCCAGCGGCGCGGTGGCTGTGTCCGCGGCCTGCAGGTAGTGGTGGGCGATCTCCGCCGCGGCGGCGCCGTCCCGGGCTTCGAGCGCCTCGGCGATGCTGCGGTGCAGGGCCGCGGCCTGGGCCGGGCCGACGTGGTCCTGCAGTGTGCGCCGCACGACCGCGTGGGTGAAGGCGGCGTGCCGGCCGTCGCCCACCTCCCGGACCACCCCGGCACGGGCGGCGTCGTCGATGCGGTGGCGCAGGTCGAGCTCGCGCACGCCGAGGGCGGTGGCCAGCGTGTCGAGCGCGAACTCCTCGCCGATGAGGGACGCTGCGGCCAGCGCTTCCTCCACCGCCGGCGACAGGCCCGAGAGCCGCCAGCGCACGACGTCGTGGACCCGCTCGGGCAGGCGGTCGCGGGCGGCACGCAGGGCGGCGGCCGGGTCGGCCGGGTCGAGGCCGCGGAGGATCTCGTGCAGGAACAGCGGGTTGCCCGCGGTCTCGCTGGCCAGCCAGGCCGTGGCCTCCGACTCGCCTTCGCCCACGGGCCGCCCGAGCGCCTGTCCGACCAGCTGGCGGACGTCGTCGACGCCGAGGCCGCCGACCTCGATCCGGTCCAGCGCGCCGCGGTCCTCCAGCGATGCGACCCGGTGCAGCGGGCCGGTGCCCTCGACGTCGCCGTCGCGCAGTGTGAGGACCAGTAGCAGGGGCGCGGCCGTTGGCGAGTCCAGCAGCGGACCGGCCGGCGGCGAGTCGAGCACGTGGCGCAGCAGGAGCAGCGACGACCGGTCGGCCCACTGGAGGTCGTCGAGCACCAGCAGGACCGGCCGGCGGGCGGCGATGGCGCCGAGCCACTCCCGCACGGCCTCGAACAGCCGCTGGCGCTCGGCGTCGGGATCGTCGGCCAGCGGCGGGCGCACCCCGCCGATGCGGGCCGCGATGTCGGGCAGGAGCCGGGCCAGCTCGCCTGCGTGCTGGGCCACGTCGGCCCGCAGCAGCGGCCGCGGGCAGGCGGTGGCGTAGGTGCCGAGGGCCTCGCGCAGGGCCTGGTAGGGGGCGAGGCCCTCCTCGTCCCAGCGGCCGTAGAGGACCGTGCCGCCCCCGGCGTGGACCCGCAACGCCAGCTCGGCCGCCACCGTCGTCTTGCCGATGCCCGGATCGCCGGCCACGAACACGATCCGGCGCTCACCTTCCAGCGCGGCCTGCCACGCCGCCTCCAGCCGCGCCACCGGCTCGTCGCGGCCGACGACCAGGCGGGCCGCAGCCCGTCGGGCCCAGCCGAGGTTGGAGGTGGCCGGGCCGTCGCCGGCGCGGTCGTCGGCCGGCGACCAGCGCAGCTCGTAGACGCGCTCGGCCATCTGGCCCGCCAGCGGCGCCGTGCCCCGGTCCACCAGGTCGGCGCCGGGTGGCAGGGCGTGAGTGACCATCACCGCCGCCGAGGCCGCCAGCAGTGCCACCGCGTCGCCGCCGGTCCCCTCGTGCAGCCCGGCGAGGGCGTCGGCCCGCTCGCGGGCCCGGCCGCGGTAGCCCTGCGGCGTGGCCTCCACCTCGCCGGTGGCGAGCGCCATGCGGGGCCGCCCGGTGGCGTCCAGCGCGGCGGCGACCCGGACCGCGGCCAGGGCGGCATCGGCCGCGACGTGGAACGTCGCCAGCACGGGACCCCCGTCGGCCCCCCAGTCCGCCATGACCGTGCCGCCCGCCTCCTCGACGAGGGCGCGCGCCTTGGCCGCGTCGCCAGGCGTGCTGTCGATGCGCAGGACCGTCTGGAGCGGCACGTCTCCTCGGCTGGTCAGATGAGCGACGGGATCGGGGCCTCGATCAGGCTCGGGCCCTCTGCGGCCAGGGCGCGGCCGAGCTGGTCCCCGAGCTCCTCGGCGGTCGTGGCCCGGGTGGCGGGCACGCCCAGGCCGGTGGCCAGGGCCACGAAGTCCATGTCCGGCCGGGACAGGTCGAGGAGATCCTTGGCCTTGGGCCCGCCGGCCCCGGCGCCGACCCGGTCCAGCTCCATGTTCAGCACCGCGTACGAGCGGTTGTTGAACACGATGGTGACCACGTTCAGGCCCTCGCGGGCCTGGGTCCACAGCGACTGGATCGTGTAGAGCGCGCTGCCGTCGGCCTGGAGGTTGATGACCTGGCGGTCGGGGCAGGCCACCGCGGCGCCGGTCGCCACCGGCATGCCCTGGCCGATGGCCCCGCCGGTGAGGCACAGCCAGTCGTGGCGGGCCGCGCCCGCGGTCAGGCCGGGGGTGAACAGGCTCGACGTGTTGGCCTCGTCGGACACGATGGCGCCCTCGGGCAGGAGGGCGGCGACGGCCTGGCCCACGGTCTGGGCGTTCAGCGCGCCGGTCGGGAGGTCGGGCCGGGCCGCGGGCTGGCGGGTGGCTCCGTCCGCCGGGGCACCGACCACCTCGGCCAGCGCCTCGAGCGCGGCGGGCGCGTCCGTGTCCCCCGCGGCGAGCACGTGCACCTCGCAGCCGTCGGGGACCAGGTAGCTGGGCTTGCCCGGGTAGGCGAAGAAGCTGACCGGCGCCTTGGCGTCCACCAGGATCAGGTGGCGCAGCCCGTCGAGCTGGTGGGCCGCGAACTCGGCCAGGTACGCCAGCCGGTCCACGCCGGGGATGCCCTCGCCCCGCTCCAGCCGGGTGGGGAACGTCTCGGCCAGCACGCGGGCGCCGGTGGCGTTGGCGACCCGGCTGGCGGCCACCAGGCCGGCCTCCCGCAGCGCGGTCCCGCCCAGGAACAGCCCGCAGGGCTCGCCCGAGCGCAGCGCCTTGGCCACCGCGTCGATGGTGTCGACGCCGGCCGGGGCGCGCCCGCGGGCGGGGAGCGGGTCGGCGGCCACGCCGCCCGGCGACCAGCTCACGTCGGCCGGCAGGATCAGCGTCGCCACCTGCCCGGGCGGGCCCTGGGCCGCGGCCACGGCCTCGGCCGCGTCCCGGCCGATCTCGCCGGGGCTCTGCGTGGAGCGCACCCAGCCGGGCGAGACGTTGCGGGCGACGGTCTCGATGTCGGACTCCAGCTGGGCGTCGTACTGCTTGTGGTAGGTGGCGTGGTCGCCGACGATGTTGACCATCGGCGTGCGGGCCTTGCGGGCGTTGTGCAGGTTGGCGACCCCGTTGCCCAGGCCGGGGCCGAGGTGGAGCAGCGTGGCGGCGGGCTTGCCGGCCATGCGGGCGTAGCCGTCGGCCGCGCCGGTGGCGACGCCCTCGAACAGCGCCAGCACGGCCCGCATCTCGGGGACCGTGTCGAGCGCGGCCACGAAGTGCATCTCGGACGTGCCGGGGTTGGTGAAGCAGGTGTCGACGCCGCAGGCGATCAAGGTCCGGATCAGGGCCTGGGCGCCGTTCGGGCTCGTCTCGGTTGCGTCGGTCATGTCCGTGCGGGCTCCGCGGGGTCGAGGATCGTGCCGGGGTTGAGGATGCCGTGCGGGTCGAAGGCCGCCTTGATGCGGCGCATCAGGTCGATCTTGACCGGGTCCTCCAGCTCCAGGAAGTAGCCGGCCTTCTCGGTGCCGAGGCCGTGCTCGCCCGAGATGGCGCCGCCCAGCGCCATGCCCGCCTCCAGCAGCGCGTGCAGGATGCGGGCCCGGACCTCCGGGTCCTTCTGGAACACCGCCATGTGGACGTTGCCGTCGCCGGCGTGGCCGCAGCCGGCGATCCAGGCCTGCTGCTCGCTGGCGATCTCGCTGACCCGGGCCATGTACTCGGGTACCGCGGCTCGGGGCACCACGACGTCGATGATGTCGTCGGCCCCGTTGGCCTTGGCCACCCAGAACGCCTTCTCCCGGGCGTCGATCAGGCCCGCGGCTGCGCCGGGCGGCAGGTGGTAGACGTCGATGGCCCCGAGCTCGTGGAGCATCTCGGACACGGTGTGGGCGTCCTCGTCGAGCCGGTCGGCGTGGATGTTCTCCAACCCCACCACCAGGTAGGCCAGCGCCGCGTCCTTGACCTCCGAGGGGATGCCCAGGTCCAGGCCCACGAACTGGGTGGCGGCCGCCATCGTCAGCATGTCGATGTACTCGAGGATGAGCGGGCCCACGCCGCTGCGCACGAGCGCGGGCACCGCCGCGGTCACCTGGTCGAGCGAGGCGAACGGCGCCAGCACCGTCGTCTGGTGGGCGGGCCGCGGGTACACCTTCAACAGCACCTGGGTGACGAGGGCCAGCGTCCCCTCGGAGCCGATGATGAGCTGGGTGAGGTCGTAGCCGGTGGACGACTTCACCACCTTGCCGCCACAGCGGATCACCTCGCCCGAGGCCAGCACCGCCTCCACGCCCAGCACGTGGTGGCGGGTCACCCCGTACTTCACGGCCCGCATGCCCCCGGCGTTGGTCCCCACGTTGCCGCCCAGGCTGGCGCTGTACTCGCCCGGGAACACCGGGTAGACGAGCCCGAGCGGGGCCAGCTCGGTGTCGAGCTGCTCCAGGCGGACCCCGGGCTCGACGGTCACGATGAAGTTCTCGCGGTCGATCTCGACGATGGCGCCCATCCGCTCGAACGACACGACGATCCCGCCCTCGACCGGGATGCACGCCCCCGACAGCCCGGTCCCGGACCCTCGTGCTGTCACCGGCACCCCATGCCGCCCGGCGACCTGCAGCACCGCCACGACGTCCTGGGTCGTCCCCGGCAGCACCACCGCCGCCGGCTTCACGGGCGTGGCGGTCAGGGCCTCGTCGTGCGTGTAGTCCTCGCCCACGGCGTCGCCCGACAGCACCCGGTCGGGGCCCACGGCCGCGGCCAGCTCTCCGATCAGGTCGACACCGTCAGCCGTCATGCCTCGTCCCCCTCCGACCGCGAGCCCGCTCAGCGACCCTAGCGGGGCGGCGTCCGCACCGCGAGGGTCACAATGGGCCCATGACACGACTCACCCACGACGAGACCGAGAGCCGGTTGGAGGAGATCCCCGGGTGGGGGATCGCCGATGGGGCCCTGCACCGGGAGATCGAGCTCCGCAACTTCGTCGAAGCGTTCGGGTTCATGACCATGGTGGCCATCGAGGCCGAGAAGCTGAACCACCATCCCGACTGGTCGAACTCCTGGAACAAGGTGGTCATCGACATCGCCAGCCACGCCGAGGGCGGCATCACCGACCAGTGCTTCGCGCTGGCTGCGGCCGTCAACAAGGCGCTGGGGGAGTAGCGCCGGCTCGGGCGCGTGAACACTTTCTCCCGGGATCGCCGTCTCAACTCCGTAACCAAGAGATCGGAGTGGAGATGGGCGAGCTGAGAGAAGTGGCCGACGGCGTCTGGGTCCGCCAGAGCGAGTGGGTCTGGACGAATTCCATCGTGGTGCGCGGGCACGACGGGTTGATCGTGGTCGATCCCGGCATCGAGGGCTCCGAGTTGAACGAGCTCGCCGACGACGTGGACCGGCTCGGCGTTCCGGTGGTCGCCGGGTTCTCCACCCATCCCCACTGGGACCACCTGCTCTGGCACTCCCGGTTCGGCGACGTGCCGCGCTACGCCACCGCCGCCGGCGCCCACCGTGCGAGTGAAGCCCGGGAGCGGGCGCAGGCGATGGCGGCGGAGAGTGCGTCGGGGATCCCGCTGGAGCTGATCGGGCTGCTCACCCCGCTGCCTGCGGACGGCGGGCCCGTTCCGGGCGAGATCCTCGAGCACGAGGC
>DATBGF010000322.1:0-5347 GCA_036558145.1 Acidimicrobiales bacterium | reverse complement strand
AACAAGGTCGACATGGTCGACGACCCCGAGCTCCTGGAGCTGGTCGAGATGGAGGTCCGGGAGCTGCTCTCGGAGTACTCCTTCCCCGGCGACGACATCCCGGTCGTGCAGGTGTCCGCGCTCAAGGCCCTGGAGGGTGATGCGGACGCGGCCGGCCAGGTCCTCGAGCTCATGGACGCCGTGGACTCCGACGTCCCGGAGCCCGAGCGGGATCTGGACAAGCCGTTCCTGATGCCGATCGAGGACGTGTTCACCATCACCGGGCGCGGCACCGTCGTCACCGGGGAAGGAGTACTCCGAGAGCAGCTCCCGGACCTCCATCTCCACCAGCTCGAGGAGCTCGGGGTCGTCGACCATGTCGACCTTGTTCAGCGCCACCACGATCGAGGGCACACCGACCTGCCGTGCGAGGAGCACGTGCTCACGGGTCTGGGGCATCGGACCATCGGTCGCCGCCACCACCAGGATCGCCCCGTCCACCTGGGCGGCACCGGTGATCATGTTCTTGATGTAGTCGGCGTGGCCCGGCATGTCCACATGCGCGTAATGCCGGTTGGGCGTCTCGTACTCCACGTGCGCGATGTTGATCGTGATACCCCGCTGCTTCTCCTCCGGGGCCTTGTCGATCTGATCGAACGCCATCACCTTCACGTTCGGGTTCGACTCCGCCAACACCTTGGTGATCGCCGCGGTCAACGTCGTCTTCCCATGGTCGATATGACCCATGGTGCCGATGTTCAAATGCGGCTTGGTCCGCTCGAACTTTTCCTTGGCCATCGTGCGGATCTCCTGGTCTCGCGAAAGTGATGGAGTAGCGGCGGCCGGGTTCGAACCGGCGACAACCCGATTATGAGCCGGGTGCTCTGACCAACTGAGCTACGCCGCCAGGTGCTTGGCTTGCGAGCCCCCTGTCGGAATCGAACCGACGACACCAGCCTTACCATGGCTGTGCTCTGCCGACTGAGCTAAGGGGGCAACTGCGACCCTGCAGCGGACCGGCCGCGCTTGCGCCCGGTCCAACCTAGGGCCGCACAGAGTATCGCTGCCCGGAGCCCACCAGCCAACCGACTAGAGGCTACAGGTTCGCCGCGGATCGCCTCACCCAGTGGCCATGGGAACACGCCCCGGGGGGCGCTGGCCTCAGCGGACCGGGTCTGCCACGTAGAGTGGCGATGTCGCCTGTTCGCGACACGTTCGTAAAGAAAATGCTCAAGTTCGTGACGGAACGCGCCGATACTGGTCCCGTGCTGGTGGAACGCCTCATCGTTGAGGGCGACGGCGAAGCCGCGTCCGTTGACTTCCATCCGCGGCTGACCGTGCTGGGCGGGATGCCGGGTGACGCTCGTGGAGCCTTCGGCTCCCTGCTCTCCGGTGCGCTCCACGGGACGGTGCGCGGCGTGCATCTCGAGGTCGTCGACGACTCCGGTCGCCGGCTGGTGGTGCTACGGCCCTCGTCGGGCCAGCACCGTGTGATCGACGTCGCCACGTCCGCCGACGTGACGGCGCAGCACCGCGGCTTCGACGGCCGGGTCGACCTGCTGTCCAGCCAGTACGGGCGCTCCACGGTCACCCGCATCACCGCGGCCGACCTGCGCAACCGCTCCCCCCGCAACGACGCTGTGCGGGCCCTGTCCGCCGTCGACCAGGTCGCCCTGTGGGGCGCGGCCGACGAGCTGCTGGGCCGGGGCACTGGCCGGGGCGACGCCATGGGCACCTGGCATGCCCTGGCTGGCGACACCGACGTGCACTGGGCGGTCGACCACCGCACCGAGATCCAGGCCGCCGCCCGCCTGCGCCAGCACATCGCCGCCCTGCGGTCGCTGTCGTCCAGCGCTCCGGACCTGTCCGACGACGACGCCGTCGCCCTGGCTCAGGGGATCGTGTCGCAGCTGACGGCCGCCACCAACAGCGCCGGCAGCCGGCCCCCGGTCCTGCTCGACGAGACGTTCGACCAGCTCGAGCCGGCGGTCGTGCCGCTGCTGCTGGAGCTGCTGCCGGGCCTCGTGGGCGACCTGCAGGTCATCCTCCTCACCGAGGACGAGGCCATCGCCAGCTGGGCCCGCCTCGAGGCGCTGGCCGGTGAGCTGGCGCTGGTCGAGCCGGCGCTCGCCGCCGACTGATCCGCTGATAGCGCCGGAACCCGATCCCGCCCGGCCGGGCGGCCGTAGCGTTGTGTCGGTGGGCTCCCCCCTGACGCTGCGCTTGGCGCGCCTCGACGACGCCGAGGCGATCCGGCAGATCTACAACGCCGAGGTCACCACCTCGACCGTCACGTTCGACATCGCGCCCCGGACGCTGGCCGAGCAGCGCACCTACCTGGCCGAGCGCAGCGGGGCCCACGCCGTGATCGTGGCCTGCGACGGCCCCACCGTCGTCGGCTTCGCGGCGCTGTCACCCTGGCGGTCCAAGGCCGCCTACTCGACCAGCGTCGAGGACTCCGTGTACGTCCATCCGGACCACCAGGGCCGCGGCGTCGGCCGCCGCCTGCTGGCCGAGCTGGTCTCGGTGGCCACCGCCCACGGCTTCCACGCCGTGTTCGCCCGCATCGTGGGCGGGCACGAGGCCTCGATCCGCCTGCACGAGGCACTCGGTTTCGAGGTCGTCGGCCGGGAGCGGGAGGTCGGCCGCAAGTTCGGGCGCTGGCTGGATGTGGTGGTCATGGAGCTGCTCATCCAGGCCCCGGCGGAGCCAGCACCCCGGCCACTACCCGACTAGCCGCCCCATCCTCCGGCCGGGCCCGACGGGACCAGCGACGGCCCGTCCGCTCACCCAGACGCAGGCGGAGCCAGCACCCCGGCCACCGCCCGACTAGCCGCCCATCCTTCGACCAGGCCCGACGCGCGACCAGCGAAGGCCCGTCCGCTCATCCAGGCGCCGGCCGAGCCAGCACCCCGGCCACCGCCCGACTAGCCGCCCATCGTTCCGCCGGGCCGTACCGGCGACCGGCGAGGGCCCGTCCGCTCATCCAGGCGCCGGCGGAGCCAGCGCCTCGGCCACCGCCGGGTTGACCACCTGGCCGCCCCTGGTGTTGACCCCGTGGGCCAGCGCCGGGTCGGCCCGGGTCGCCTCCTCCACCCCCAGCCGGGCCAGCTCGGCGAGGTACGGCAGGGTCACGTTCGTGAGCGCGTAGGTCGAGGTGTTGGGCACTGCGCCCGGCATGTTCCCTACTGCGTAGTGGAGGACGCCGTGCAACTCGAACACCGGGTCCTCGTGCGTGGTCTCGTGTGACGTCTCGACGCACCCGCCCTGGTCGATGGCGATGTCCACCACCACCGCGCCGGGCTTCATGGTGCGGACCATGTCCTCGGTGACCAGCACCGGCGCCCGGCCTCCGGGGACCAGCACGGCCCCGATGACCAGGTCGGCGCCCGCCACGACCCGTTCCACGGTGCCCCGGTTCGACGCCAGCGTGGTGATCCGGCCCATCTGGATCTGGTCGACGTGGCGCAGCCGGTCGACGTTCTTGTCCAGGAGGTTGACCTCGGCCTCCAGGCCGGCCGCCATCCAGGCGGCGTTGAGCCCGACGTTGCCGGCCCCGAGCACCACCACCCGCGCCGGCTGCACGCCCGGCGCCCCGCCCAGCAGCACGCCCCGGCCGCCGTTGTGGCGCTCCAGGTAGTGGGCGCCGATCTGGGCGGCCATGCGCCCCGCGACCTCGCTCATCGGCGCCAGCAGGGGCAGCGAGCCGTCCGCCAGCTGGACCGTCTCGTAGGCGATCCCGGTGACGCCGTTCTTCACCAGCGCGTCGGCCACCTTCGGGTACGCCGCCAGGTGCAGGTAGGTGAAGATCGTGAGGTCGTCCCGGAACCAGGCGTACTCGTGGGGCTGGGGCTCCTTGACCTTGCAGATCAGCCCGGCCCGCTCCCACACCTCGTCCGCGGTCTTGACCACCTCGGCCCCGGCCCGGACGTAGTCGTCGTCGGTGAGGCTCGACCCGGCGCCCGCGCCGGCCTCCACCACCACGTCGATGCCCTGCGCTTCCAGCTCCCGGACCCCGTCGGGCGTGATCGCCACCCGGAACTCGTCGGTCTTGGTCTCGGTGGGGACACCGACCAGCAACGGTGATGGTTGGCTCATGAGCTAGGAGTATCCCACTGCCACCAGGTAGAACCGCTCCGTCGGGTGCTCGTCGGGATACGCCGGGCGCAGGTGCCGGTCCGTCACCGTGAAGCCGGCCCGCTCGAACCGGGCCACCAGATCGTCGGGGTCCCGGAGGACCACGGTCACCGACACCCCCCGATCCATCCAGTCGTCCACGTGGACCTCGCCCCGCCCGGCGTGGACCGCCACCACCACCAGGCCGCCGGGGACGAGGGCCTGGCGCCAGCCCGCCAGCACCGGATCGAGCAGGTCGACGTGGCCGTAGATCAGGCAGTAGAACGCCACGATGCCGGACAGGCCGGCACTCCGGACGGGCAGCCGGGCCATGTCGGCCGCGAGCAGCGGGCGGTGGCTGTCGTAGACCCGCGCCTCGCGCAGCTGGCCGAGCGAGGTGTCCGACACCAGCACGGGCGCGCCTTGGGCTGCCACCCGCGCGCCGATGTGGCCGGGCCCACCACCCACCTCCAGCGCCGGTCTACCGGTCTCGGCCGAGACGGCCGCCATCCGCCTGCCCACGTCGTCCAGCAACGCTCGGTCGTACGGCTTGCCGTCGAGCTCGTCGGTGAACCGGGCCCGGTAGAGGTCGGCGACGGCGTCGAACGTCTGGCGCAGGTGGGCGGTCTCGTCGTCCCAGGCCGACCCGGAGGGCATGGCCGGCGAGGCTAAGCCCCGCCGGCCCGGGGTCCTGGGCTAATTCCTCGCCAGGTCGTGGTAAGCGGCCCGGTAGCGGCGGAACGCGACCCGCAGATCCTCGGTCGAGGCACCGTCGGGCGACAGGCCGCCGAGCGCGTCCCTCAGCAGTTGGAGCGCCCCCGCGGTGGCACTCTGCGGATCATCGACGAACTGCAGCTGCAGCTCGGTCCACGGCCCCTCGAACCCATTGACCCCGCCGGCCACCGGTCCGTCGGGCGCCGGCACGGGCACGGGCTCGGGCAGCACCGGCTCTGGCAGCGCCGGCTCTGGGTGCCCGAGCGCCGGCTCGGCGCTCACGTCCTCGGCGTCGAGCACGACCGGCTCGACCTCCGACTCCGACTCGTCGCCGTCCGAGTCCGCCTGGTCGTCGAACCGCGTGGCGCTGGCCTCGGGCGCGCTCGACGGCGATCCGGCCAGCTCGGCCACGTCCAAGCCCGCGGCCTCGTCCGACCGTTCCGACTCCCCCGGCGGGCCCGACTCACCCGACCAGGAACCGTCGCGCTCCGCTGACTCCTGAGCCTCCAGCCCGTCCTCTGTCGCAGGCTCGTCGCTC
>DATBGF010000321.1:0-4479 GCA_036558145.1 Acidimicrobiales bacterium | reverse complement strand
GGGCCGTCGTAACGGCCGTCCCGGGACGCCATCTCGCCGGTGTGGATGGCCATGCGCACCCGCAGGGTCGGCACGGCTGCCGCCAGCCGGCGCTGGGCCTCCAGGGCCGCCGCCACCGCCTGCGAGGCACGGGGGAAGACGGCGACGACACTGTCGCCTTCCCCCTGCTCGACCGGCCGCTCCCCTCCCCCGCGGGCGACCACGTCGGCGAGGATCTCGCCGTGGGCCGCCATGTCGGCGGCCATGGCCTCCGCGGCCCGTTCCCACCGGCCCGCGGACCCCTCGACGTCGGTCAACAGCAGCGTGACGGTCCCGTCCACCGCTGACATGGTGCCGGGCCGCGGCGGCGCGTGCATCCACCGATCGGTGGATGCCGGCCGTTACTGGTAGCGGGGGCGCAGGGGCATCCCGGACGTGCCGTCGTCGCTGCGGGGCACGCCCAGGACCTGGTGGATGTTCGTGCGACCGGCCTCGAAGTTGACCGCGGAGCCGGCCATGTACAGCCGCCACACCCGGGCGCGGGCGTCGCCCGCCTCCTCGACGGCCGCGTCCCAGTTCGCCTCCAGGTTGGCCACCCAGCGGCGCAGGGTCAGGGCGGAGTGCTCGCGCAGCGACTCGACGTGGCGCACCTCGAAGCCGGCGTCCTGCATGACCGAGACGACCCGGCCCACCTCGTGCAGCTCGCCGTCGGGGAACACGTAGCGGTTGATGAAGCTGCGCCGCGGCAGGCGGGCCTTGCCTCCCGGCGGCCGGCTGATGCCGTGGTTGACCACCCGCCCCCCGGGGCGGACCAGGCCGCGGAGGCGACCGAAGTACTCGGCGAGGTGGGCCTCCCCCACGTGCTCGAACATGCCGATCGAGCTGATGCCGTCGTAGGGGCCGTCGTCGATCTCGCGGTAGTCCTGCAGGCGGATCTCGACCTGGTCGGACAGGCCGGCCTCGCCGACCCGCTTCTCGGCCAGCTCGGCCTGGCGGGACGAGATGGTGACGCCGACGGCGCGCACGCCGTGCTCGCGGGCCGCGTGCATGACCATGCCGCCCCAGCCGCAGCCCACGTCCAGCATGCGCATGCCGGGCTGCAGGTCGAGCTTGCGGCAGATCAGCTCGTACTTGTTCGCCTGGGCCTGCTCCAACGTGTCGCTGGGGTCGTGGAACACGGCGCAGGAGTACGTGAGGCTCGGTCCCAGCACCATCCGGTAGAAGGCGTTGGAGACGTCGTAGTGGTGGCTGATGGCGGCGGCGTCGCGCTGGCGGGTGTGGCGCCGGCCGTGGAGGTGGGCCTCCTCCGGCGGCGGCGCCAGGCGGTGGATCTTGCGCCAGCCGCCTGCCTCCTGCACCACTTTCAGGAGTGCCTTGGGCGCGAGCCGCACGTTGGGCAGCCGGTCCCTGAGCGCCAGCAGTGCCCAGATCGGGCCGCGGATGTCGAGGTCGCCGGCCACGTACGCCCGGGCCAGGCCCAGCTCACCCGGGGCGGTGATGACCCGGGAAAGAGCTTCCGGCGTGCGCACCACCAGCGTGGCCGGAGCATCCTCCGGCCCCGTGCGACTGCCGTCGTAGGCCTCGACCGCCAGGGGTAGATCTCCCCCCAGGACCTCGTCCACCAAGGGTGCCAAAGCCATAAGTAACCCCCATGTCACTCGGGTGTCGCTTAAAGGCTACGGCGGATTGTCAACGATCCGGCGGGTGATAGAAGGGCGTGGGCACGACGGTGGCCGGTGCCGCGGTGCCGCGGATGTCCACGGCCAGCCGGGCGCCCTCCTCGGTGCCGGGGGGCAGGAACGCCAGCGCGATGCCCTGGCCCAGGCTCGGGGCGAAGTTGCCGCTGGTGACGATGCCGACCGGCTCGTTCCCGTCGAGCACCGCGCAGTCGGCCCGCGGCGGGCGCCGGCCCTCGACCACCAGGCCCCGCAGCCGGCGGGTCACGCCCCGCTCGCGCTCGGCGGCCAGGGCGTCGCGGCCCTGGAACCCGGGCTTGCCCCAGGCCACCACCCAGCCCAGCCCCGCCTGCAGCGGGGTGATGCCGGGGCCCAGCTCGTGGCCGTGCAACGGCAGGCCGGCCTCCAGGCGCAGCGTGTCGCGGGCGCCGAGGCCCGCGGGCGTCACGCCGGTGCCGACCACCGCGTCCCAGACCTCGCCCGCGGCGCCGGCCGGCACGGCCAGCTCCACGCCGTCCTCGCCCGTGTAGCCGGTGCCGGCCACCACGCACGGATGGCCGCACACCTCGACCACGGCCACCCGGCGCCGCGCCACGGCGGCGGCCTCGGGGGCCACGGTGGCCAGGCGCTCGCGGGCCTCGGGGCCCTGCACCGCGATCACCGCCCGGGTGCCGGTGACGTCCTCGCCGCCGACCGCGGCCCGCACCCGCTCGGTGTTGGACGCGTTGGGCATGACGTCGAAGCGGTCC
Source organism: Acidimicrobiales bacterium (assembly GCA_036558145.1). Taxonomy (GTDB): domain Bacteria; phylum Actinomycetota; class Acidimicrobiia; order Acidimicrobiales; family VFJN01; genus ZC4RG19. The sequence continues at coordinate 2,075 of DATBGF010000321.1, read as the reverse complement.
TCCCCCACCCACCACACGATGATGTCGTCGAGCACCGAGGCGTCGTCGGGGTCGAGCAGGTGGGTGTACTGGGTGCGGCCCGGAGCGATCTTGCCGAGGTCGGCCGTGAGCGTCGACTGCAGGCGATCCAGCGCGCCCGGCCCCGTCACCCGCACCGTGCCGAGGTGGCTGACGTCGAACGCGGCCGCAGCGGTGCGGCAGGCCTGGTGCTCGGCCAGCGTGCCCGAGGGGTACTGGATCGGCATCTCCCAGCCCCCGAAGGGGACCAGCTTGGCGCCGAGTGTGCGGTGACGGTCGTCGAGTGGCGAGTGCTGCAGCGTCACCCGCGGGAGGCTACTGGCCGTGACCTGGTCGCCCCCTCGCCCCCGCGCTCGGCCGAGGGGGCCGGCTCAGAAGGGAAGAGCTCGACGATGGCCGCGTCGACCTGCTCGACCACGCCGTCCAGTGCCAGCAGGTTGAGCACGCCCTGCCCCTGGTAGCGGTTCACGACGTCGATCAGCTCCGCGTTCTCCCGCACCAGCACCGCGCTGTTGCCCGCGATCACCAGCTTGGCGCTGGAGACGTCGTCGCCCAGCTGGTCGCGCATGAGGCTGAAGGCGTCGCGGATCGACTCGAGCTTGATGCCGTTGTCGAGCAGCGTCTTCACCAGCTTGAGCTCGAGCAGGTCGCGGTAGGTGTAGCGGCGGCGGGACCCACTGCCGTGGGCGTCGGCCAGCGACGGCCGGATGAGGTCCGTGCGCGCCCAGTAGTCGAGCTGGCGGTAGGTGATGCCGACGATCGCGGCCGCCCGCTTACCGCTGTAGCTCTCGACTCCTGCGTCGGGGGTGTCGCTCACGAGGGGTCTCCTACCTGGTCCAGGGGGTGACACGGGCGGAATTACGCCGATGTCACGAGCAGGCAGGCTACGGCGCGGTGACCGTAGGGTCAACGGCAGGGGGTGCTCACGCCCTGGCTCAGAGCGCGAAGTCCTCGGGGTTCACGTGGTCGATGAACTCCCGGAACTCCTCCACCATCTGCTCGGCCTGTTCCTCGTCGGGCTGCTCGACCCGACCGGCCTCGTCGAGGACGTCCTCCTCGGCGAAGATCGGCGAGCCGATGCGGATGGCCAGGGCGATGGCATCGGACGGCCGGCTGGACACGGTGCGCACCTCGCCCCCCGAGTTGAGGACGATCTCGGCGAAGAACGTGCCGTCACGCAGCGCGGTCACGGTGATGCGCTCGACCTGGGCGCCGACCTCGTCGAGCAGGTTCTTCATGAGGTCATGCGTCATGGGCCGAGGCGTCTCGATGTTCTGCATCGACAACGCGATCGCCTGCGCCTCGGGTGTTCCGATGAAGATCGGCAGGACCCGGCGCTGGCCGCTCGTCTCCCGCAGGATCACCACCGGCGTACGAGTGGGACGGTCCGCCGCTTCCACGCTGACGAGTTCCATCTCGACGGCCATCGGGGCCAACCCTACTCCTCCGGTGCTGCATTTTGACGCCCACCTTGAGCGGTCGGACGGCATGGGAGGGGCGTCCGGGACCGGTCGGAGGGCTGATCTGTCAGGGCGGAGGCAGGTGATCGCGCAGCTCGCGCTGCAACAGGACCCGGCGCATGTCGTCGCCCAGCCGCATGAGCTCGACGACGGTCTGGGTGGCCCGCCGCTTGGCGTCGGGGTTCCGCTGCTTGAGCAACGGCAGCACGATCTGCTCGAACAGACCGGCCTCCCGGTCGGTGGCCACCTTGTAGGTGCGCATGTGGCGGGCCTCGATGCCGTGCTGCAGGAAGCCGGCCGCGGTGCGGGCGATCACGAGCGCGTCGTCGTCGTAGTAGGTCGCATCCCCCACCGAGAAGCCCTCGAGCAGCCCGAAGCGCTCGAGGTCGCGCACGTCGCGAGTGCTCAGCCCGCTGGCCTCCGCCAGCTCGTCCGCGGTGAGGCTCACCGACCCCGGCTCGGGGGTCGCCGCGCGCCGCGAGGCGCGGGCGCCGGCCCGGCTGGGCGTGGGCCTCCGCATGGTGTCGGGCACCTCGCCCGCGGGCATGACCGTGCGGGCCGGGGCCGGCGGTGCCGGCTCGGGCTCGGGCACGCCAC
>DATBGF010000320.1:0-4808 GCA_036558145.1 Acidimicrobiales bacterium | reverse complement strand
ACGGCCTACCTGGACGCGATGGACCACGCCTTCACCATCTCGCCCGCCCCGACCTCGGAGCCGCCCCGGGTCCTGGCCGCCCTTGGCCCCCGCATGCTGGCCCTGGCCGCGTCCCGCACCTGGGGCGCCCACACGTACTTCGTCCCGGTCACCCACACGCCCGTAGCCCGCGAGGCTCTGGGCGAGGGACCGAAGCTGCTGGTCGAGCAGGCCGCGGTCCTGTCCACCTCGCCCGAGGCCGCCCGCGCCGCCGCCCGCAAGCACATGGCGATCTACCTCACCCTGCCCAACTACGTGAACAACCTGCGCCGCCTGGGCTGGGACGACGACGACCTGAGCGGAGGCGGCAGCGACAAGCTGGTCGACGCCATCGTCGCCTGGGGCGACGAAGCCGCCATCGCCACCCGCGTGGCCGAGCACCACGCCGCGGGCGCAGACCACGTCTGCGTCCAGGTCATCGAGGACGACATGACCGCCCTCCCCCTGCCGGCCTGGCGCTCCCTGGCCCCGGCCCTGCTGGAGGGTTAGCCGGCGCGCGGGCCACAATTGGTCTTGCCGCGACGGGGGCCGCGGTCGCTACCCTTGACCCGTGGGTCAAGTTGTGGGGGGCTACGAGCTGGACAACGGCGAGACAGAGGACGGACAGGACACAAAGCCCGGAGACGTGTTCGGGGCGGACACCGACGGTGGCGAGGAGCGCACGTTCAGCCGCCGGGGCTGGCGGCTGATCCTCAAGCTGACCCGTGAGCGCCGGGCGGGCATCGCGCTGGGCGTGGGCGTCGGCCTGGCCTGGACCGCCGCCAAGGTGTCCACCGGTGTCCTGGTCCGCAATGCCGTCGACCAGGGCATCGTCGCCGACGACAGCGGGGCCCTCCTCCACTGGTCCCTGATCCTCGGCTGCGTCGCCATCGCCTCGGCCACCTTCACCGGCATGCGCCGCTACGTCGCCTTCCGGGAGGCCCGCTGGGTCGAGGCCCGCCTGCGCGACCGGTTGTTCGCCCACCTGCAGCGCCTGCACTTCGCCTTCCACGACCAGGCCCAGACCGGCCAGCTGATGAGCCGGGCGAACACCGACCTCCAGCAGGTCCAGGCGTTCGTGGTGATGATCCCGCTGACCATCTCGAACTTCGTGACGGTGCTGGCGGTGACCGTCATCCTGGCGACCATCGACCCGGTGCTCACCTTGCTGGCGCTGGGCTCGCTGCCGTTCCTCAACGTCCTCGCCACCCGGTTCTCCCGGCGCCTGTTCCCGAGCGTCATGGGCATCCAGCGCGAGTCGGCCGAGCTCGCCGCCGTGGTGGAGGAGTCCGTGGCCGGCGTCCGGGTCATCAAGGGCCTCGGGGCCGAGCGGGTCCAGGCCGCCCGGCTCAAGGCCGAGGCCGAGGACGTCTACGACGAGTCGATGGCCGCGGCCCGCACCCGGGCCAGCTTCCTCCCCGGCCTCGAATTGCTCCCCAACCTCGGCCTCATAGCCGTGCTGGGCTATGGCGGCCACCAGGTGCTCAACGGCGAGCTCACCCTCGGCACCCTGGTCATGTTCAACGTCTACGTGGCCATGCTGATCTGGCCGCTGCGCATGCTGGGGATGATCGTGGCCCAGGCCCAGCGGGCGGCCGTCTCGGCCGAGCGGGTCGACGAGGTGCTGACGACCGAGCGCGAGATCCGGGATCCCGCCCACCCGGCGCCCCTGCCCCCCGGCGGCGGCGAGGTCACCTTCGCCGGCGTGGGCTTCGGCTACGGGCGGCCGCGCCCGGTGCTCGACGGCTTCGACCTGCGGGTCCGGGCGGGCGAGTCCGTGGCCCTGGTGGGGGCGACCGGCGCGGGCAAGACGACCGTCGCCCGCCTCATCCCGCGCTTCTACGACGTCGAGGCGGGCGCCGTTCAGATCGACGGCGCCGACGTCCGCACCCTGACCGTGCGGGACCTGCGCCGGGTCGTGGGCATCGTGTTCGAGGACACGTTCCTCTTCAGCGACACCATCGGCGCCAACATCGCCTTCGCCGACCCCGACGCCCCCCACGAGGCCATCGAGCGGGCCGCCCGCCTGGCCGGCGCCCACGAGTTCGTCAGCGACCTGCCCGAGGGCTACGCCACCATGATCGGCGAGCGCGGCTACTCCCTGTCCGGCGGGCAGCGCCAGCGCATCGCCATCGCCCGGGCCATCCTCGCCGATCCCCGGGTGCTGATCCTCGACGACGCCACCTCGGCCGTCGACCCCACCAAGGAGCACGAGATCCGCGACGCCCTCACCGAGGTGATGCGGGGTCGCACGACGATCGTCATCGCCCACCGCCCGGCCACGATCGCGCTGGCCGACCGCGTCGTGCTGATCGACGGCGGCCGGGTCGTGGCCGAGGGGACGCACCAGTCCCTGCTCGCCGGCGACGGTCGCTATCGCCGGGTGCTGGCGGCGGCGGCCGCACGGGACCAGGCCCACGCCGGCAACGGCCACGACGGGGACGGCCACAACGGGCAGGACGGGAACGGCAACGGCCACGATGGCGACGGCCACGGCGATGACGGGCGCTTGGGCGACGGCGAGCAGCGCGGGGTGGAGGTGACCTCGCGATGATGCGGATGGGTGGCGTCACCGCCGAGGACAAGCTCGACCGGCGCGAGGCGGAGCGCGTCGTGCGGCGCACGGCCCGCATGCTGCGGCCCCAGATCCGGCGGGTCCTCGCGGCGCTGGCGATGGTGATCCTGTGGACCATGACGGTCCTGGCCGGCCCGTACCTCGTGAAGTTCGGCATCGACCAGGGCATCTCCAAGCGGGACCCGGGCGCCCTGAACGTGGCGGTCGCCGCCTACGTGGTGGTGGCGATCCTCGCCTACGTCACCTACCGCATCCAGATCGCCCTGATCAGCCGGGTGGGCGAGGAGTTCCTGCGGACCCTGCGCATCCGGGTCTTCGACCACCTCCAGCAGCTGTCGATGCCGTTCTACGACCGTTCCAAGGCCGGCGTGCTCGTGTCCCGCATGACCTCGGACGTCGACTCGCTGTCCGAGCTGGTGCAGCAGGGCCTGACGATGTTCGTGTCCAACGCGCTGCTGCTGGCCGTGTCGCTGGTCGTGCTGACCTCGGTGTCCTGGCAGCTGATGCTGGTGTGCAGCCTGGCGCTGCCGCCGGTGATCCTGGCCAGCATCAAGTTCCAGCGGGACTCGAACGAGGCCTACCTCGACGTGCGCGACCGCATCGGCAACACGCTGTCGCACCTGCAGGAGGGCATCGCCGGGGTGCGGGTGGTGCAGGCGTTCGCCCGCGAGGACGTTGAGGTCGGCCGGTTCGAGGCCGGCAACCAGGAGCTGTACGAGAGCCACATGCGCTCGGTGGTCATCTCCGCCTGGTACCTGCCGGTGATCGAGCTGTCGGGCTGGGGGACGACGGCGCTCACGCTCGGCTTCGGCGGCTACTGGGTCCACCAGGGCGTGCTCACGGTGGGGACGGTGGCGTTCTTCGTGCTGGCCCTGTCCAACCTGTTCGAGCCGGTGCAGCAGCTCAGCCAGCTGTTCAACACGGTCCAGTCCGCCGGCGCCGGGCTGCACAAGCTGTACTACGAGGTGCTCGACACGCCCATCGACGTTCCCGAGCGCCCCGGGGCGGTCGACCTGCCCGAGGCGGGCGACATCGCCGTCGACCACGTCTCGTTCGCCTACGCCGACGGGCCGCCGGTGCTGCACGACGTGTCGCTGCACATCCCGGCCGGGTCGCGCCTGGCCCTGGTGGGACCGACCGGCGCCGGGAAGTCCACGCTTGCCAAGCTGGTGGCCCGGCTCTACGACCCGACCGAGGGCAGCGTGCGCTTCGGCGGCGTCGACCTGCGGGACGGCACGATCGACTCCCTGCGGGGGCGCATCGTGGTGATCCCCCAGGAGGGCTTCCTGTTCAACGGGACGATCCGGGACAACGTGCGCCTGGCCCGGGAGGGGGCGTCCGACGAGGAGGTCGACGCCGCCCTGGCCGCCGTCAACGCCTACGACCGGTTCGCCGGCCTGCCCGAGGGCCTCGACACCGAGGTGCGGGAGCGGGGCAGCCGCCTGTCCGCGGGGGAGAAGCAGCTCGTCTCGCTGGCCCGGGCCGCGCTGGCCGATCCGACGGTGCTGGTGCTGGACGAGGCGACCTCCAGCCTCGACCCCGGCACGGAGGCGCTGGTCGAAGGGGCCGTCGACCGCCTGCTCGTGGGTCGCACGGTGGTGGTCATCGCCCACCGCCTCTCGACCTCGGAGCGGGCCGACATGGTCGGCGTGGTCGACGGCGGCCGGCTCGTCGAGTTGGGCACGCACGCCGACCTGGTGGCCGCGGGCGGGCCCTACTCCCGGCTGTACGCCACGTGGGTGGCGGGCACGGGCGGCCAGCCGGAGTCCGACGCCGCCTGACCCTCGCCAGCCCGCCGAGCCAGGCTAGGGATCGACCGGAGGAGCCTCGGCGGGCTCGGACTCGCCGCCGGGCTCCGGCCCGCGCTCAGCGCTGGCGTCCGGCTCCGCCGGGGTGTCGGCCTCATCGGGCGAGGCGTCCACGGGTGCGGGCGAGGACGGCGGTGGTAGGGGCGGGGCGGCCGGGGTGGGGGCCGAGGCGATCTTGACGGGGATCGTGGAGTGGTCGGGCTCGGCGTCCACCAGGGGGTAGTGGCAGGCGACCACGTGGTCTACGCCGTCGGCTGTCACTCGGCGGAGGATGGGCTCCTCTTCGGTGCAGCGGGCCTGGGCGCGGGGGCAGCGGGTGCGGAAGCGGCAGCCCGAGGGTGGGGCCAGGGGGGACGGTAGGTCGCCGGCCAGGGCGGACAGGGGGATCGGGATGTCGGGGTCGGGCT
>DATBGF010000319.1:0-5708 GCA_036558145.1 Acidimicrobiales bacterium | reverse complement strand
TGGCGGGGCTGGCCGCGGCCGTGTACGGAGCGTCCGAAAGCCTGCGCACGCTCGTCGTCGAGAGCGAAGCGCTAGGCGGGCAAGCGGCGACGTCCTCGCGCATCCGGAACTTCCTGGGCTTCCCGAGCGGGGTCACCGGCAGCGAGCTGGCGCTGCGGGCCTACGAGCAGGCCTGGGTGTTCGGGGCGTCGTTCCACTTCATGCGAGCGGTGACGGGGCTGCGGCCGGGCGGGGACGGCGGGGAGGGCGGGGCCCACGTCGTCACGCTGGCGCACGGGCAGGCGGTCCGGGGCCGGGCGGTGGTGCTGGCCACGGGAGCCAGCTACCGCCGGCTGGGCCTGCCGGCGCTGGAGGCGCTGGTCGGGGCGGGCGTCTACTACGGCGCCGCGGTGGCGGAGGCCCCGGCGATGGCGGGCCGGGACGTGTTCGTGGCCGGCGGGGGCAACTCGGCCGGCCAGGCCGCCGTCCACCTGGCGCGCTACGCCGAGTCCGTCACGATCCTCGTGCGAGGGGCCGGGCTGGCCCAGACCATGTCGCAGTACCTGGTGACCCAGATCGCCGCCCATCCCCGCATCTCCGTGCGCACCCGCGTCGAGGTGGTCGGCGGCTCGGGTCCGGGGCACCTGGCCGAGCTCGACCTGCGGGACACCACCGGGGAAGCGACCACCGAGAGCGTCGCCGCCGATGCCCTGTTCGTGCTGATCGGGGCCGAGCCCCGCACCGGATGGCTGCCGGGCGAGATCCAGCGGGACGGCTGGGGCTACGTCGTGACCGGCGCCGACCTGGGCACGCCGCAAGGCTGGCCGCTCGACCGGCCACCCAGTCCGTTCGAGACCAGCGTCCCGGGGATCTACGCGGTCGGCGACGTGCGCCACCGCTCACAGAAGCGCGTGGCCTCGGCCGTGGGTGAGGGGTCGGGCGTGATCGCCCACGTCCACGACTTCCTGGCCCCGGGCTGACCGGCGCCCTACTCGGCGCTGGAGGCGGACCAGAGGTTGATGCCGGCGTCGGTGGCGTGCTGGTCGATCGCCGCGAGCTCGTCGTCGCCGAAGGACAGGTCGTCCAGCGCGGCCAGGTTGGCCTCCAGCTGGGCGACGCTGCTCACGCCGATGACCAGCGACGTCATGCGGGGATCGCGCAGCGCCCACGCCAGGGCCATCTGGGCCAGGCTCTGGCCGCGGGCCTCGGCCACCGAAGCGAGCGCCCGCACCTGGGCCAGCCGCTCGTCGGTGATCATCGAGCGGTCCATGGCGCCGCCGGTGGCGACGCGGGAGTCCGAGGGGATGCCGTCGAGGTAGCGGTCGGTGAGCAGGCCCTGCGCCAGCGGCGAGAAGGCGATGCACCCGGCGCCGACATCTTCGAGCGTGTCGAGGAGGTCATCCTCCTCGATCCAGCGGTTGAGCATCGAGTAGGACGGCTGGTGGATGAGCAGCCGGACGCCCTCCTCGGCGAGCAGCTCGGCCTCCTCGGCCGTCCGGGCCGACGAGTAGGACGAGATCCCGGCGTACAGCGCCTTGCCCTGGGCGACGGCCGTCGCCAGCGCCGACATCGTCTCCTCCAGGGGCGTGTCGGGATCCAGGCGGTGCGAGTAGAAGATGTCGACGTACTCGACGCCCATGCGCCGCAGCGACTGGTCCAGCGAGGCGAGGACGTACTTGCGCGAGCCCCACTCGCCATAGGGCCCCGGCCACATGTCGTAGCCCGCCTTCGTGGAGATCACGAGCTCGTCGCGGTAGGGCGCGAAGTCGGTGGCCAGCAGGCGGCCGAAGTTCTCCTCGGCGGCGCCGTAGGGCGGCCCGTAGTTGTTCGCCAGGTCGAAGTGGGTCACGCCCAGGTCGAACGCCCGCCGGCAGATCGCCTGCTGGGTCGCGAACGGCCGGTCGTGCCCGAAGTTGTGCCAGAGCCCGAGCGAGATCGGCGGCAGCAGCAGCCCGCTGCGCCCGCAACGGCGGTAGGCCATGCTCTCGTATCGGTCGGCGGCCGGAACGTAGTCCACCGGCGCGAGCCTACGGGGACGGGGCCACACCCATGACGGACACGAGCAGCGGGGCGATCTCCGTGCGGAAGGGGACGCCCGCCGACGCGGCCGCGGCGGCCGAGGTGTGGCTGCGGTCGCGGGAGGCCGCGCGGCCGGCCATCCCGGCGCCCGTCCACAGCGACGACGACGTGCGCCACCACTTCCGCACGACCATCGCCGAGGAGCGGGAGCTGTGGGTCGCGGTCGAGGCCACCGGCGAGGTCGTCGGGCTCCTGGTCCTCGACGGCGCCGGCGTCGACCAGCTCTACGTCGACCCGAGGTGGTGGAGTCAGGGGATCGGCTCGCAGCTCCTCGCGCTGGCGAAGCAGCAGCGACCGGACGGCCTGTGGCTGTGGACCTTCCAGGCCAACACGGGCGCCCGCCGGTTCTACGAGCGGCACGGCTTCGTCGCCGTCGAGGAGACCGACGGCTCCGGCAACGAGGAGCAGGCCCCGGACGTGCGCTACGCCTGGGAGCCCTGAATCAGCTGTCCGGCCTAGGGTGAGGCGATGACCGTCGGCGCGATCCCTCCCGGCTCCCGGGAGGCACGCAACCGCTGGCTGCTGCGGGCCCGCGACGCCATCGACCGCGACTACGCCCAGCCGCTGGACATCCCCGCCCTCGCCCGGGTGGCGCTGGTGTCGGAGGCCCACTTCGTCCGCACGTTCCGGGCCACCTTCGGTGAGACGCCCCACCGCTACCTGCAGCGCCGGCGGGTCGAGCGGGCCATGGCCCTGCTCCGCAACACGGACCAGAGCGTGACCGACATCTGCTTCGCGGTCGGCTTCTCCAGCCTCGGCACGTTCAGCCGCACGTTCTCCGAGATCGTCGGGCGGTCGCCGTCGGCCTTCCGCCGCCAGGCCCCGGGGCCGCACCCGGTGCCGAACTGCTTCACCATGAGCTGGTCGCGACCGAGCAGTTTCGGAGAAGGCGCCCAGCGGATGCCCGCGTAGCGTCGCATCCATGTTCAACAGCATCAGCCACTCCGGGATATTCGTGCTCGACCAGGACGAGGCGCTCGACTTCTACGTCGGCAAGCTCGGGCTCGAGGTCAGCGCCGACGTCGACCTCGGCTTCATGCGCTGGCTGACGGTCACCGTGCCGGGTAACCCCGACCACCACATCCTGCTGGAGAAGCCCGGCCCGCCGGTGACCACGGACGAGGTCGCCGCCCAGATCCGTGACCTGGTCACCAAGGGCGCCATGGGCCTGTCCATCATCCTCACGACCGACGACTGCCAGAAGACCTACGACGAGCTCAAGGCCAAGGGCGTCGAGTTCCTGGAGGAGCCGACCCAGCAGCCGTACGGCATCGACTGCGGCTTCCGCGACCCGTTCGGCAACCAGGGCCGCATCACCCAGCCGATCGCTCCCGCGTAGCGCGCCGGGCCGTCAGTCCTGGAGGACCGCCAGCACGCCGTAGTGGTCCGTCGGCCAGACGCCGTCGACCGGGGTGTCGGCCACCACCCGGCACTCGAGCGGACGGCCCCGGCCCGAACGGCCGTGGAAGCCGCTGAAGACGTAGTCGAGGCGCCGGTCCGGCTCGGCGTCGAGGGCGGCGTGCGGGTTGGCGTTCGACCACGTGTGCCCGGGGCCGCCGTCGCCGGCCAGGCGCCACGCGTCCTGCAGGTACATGCTGGCGCCGTCCAGGGTCGCCAGCCCGCAGAGGTAGCGGATCGCGGTCGCATCGGGCTCGGCGTTGAAGTCCCCCGCCAGCACCGGGCCCAGCGGAGCGTCGGGGTCGGCCTGCTCGCCCATGAACCGGACGAGCTCGACGACCTGGCGCTCCCGCAGGCCGGCGTCGTGCAGCTGCCAGGCCAGATGGGTGCAGAACACGTCCACGCCGGCGGTGCGGGCGTGGAGCACGACCCGCCGGATGTCCAGGTCGTCGGGGACGTACGGCAGCTCGCGCTGGGCCTGTGCCGTGATCGGGTGCCGGCTCACCACCGCGTTGCCGAACCGCCCGGCGGTGCGCTCGTGCGGCGTCCCCGCGTAGGCCATCTCCCAGCCCAGCTCCGCCGCCAGCCACGCCGCCTGGTTGCCCCGCTCGTTCTCGACCACCTCCTGCAGGCAGACGACGTCCGGCGCGCAGTCCCCCACGACGGCCAGGATCGCCAGGCGCCGGGCCCGCCAGTCGCCGCTGAGGTTCCAGATGTTGAGGGTGAGGACCCTCACCGGGCCAGGGCCCGCAGCAGCGGCTCGTAGTGGGCCAGCGACGGGGGCACCGCGTCGAGGGACTTGCCGGCGTCGTCCCAGCGGCGCAGGGCGATCGCCCCGGCCGCACCCGGCAGGGCCGGGAAGGACGCCGCCTCCTCGGGGGCCAGCGGCCCGCCCTGGCGCGCCAGGCTGCGCACCGATCCCGGGGACAGCAGGTCGAGGTACTCGGGCTCGGCCGCGCACAGGTAGCGCTTGGCCGTCACGTGCAGGGCGATCGGATCGGTCACGGCCGGCGGGAAGAGCCCGGCCAGCCAGGCGGGACCGGTGCGCTCGTGGGGACCGGGGGCGCCGCCCTGGAGCTCCAGCAGGTGCCCGACGTCGTGGAGGAGCGCGGCGGCCACCAGGGCGCCCTCCGCTCCCTCGGCCTCGGCGTGCGCCGCGGTCTGGAGGGCGTGGGCCAGCTGGCCGACCTCCTCGTCGTAGCGCTCGTGGCCCCAGGCCTCGTACAGCGCCAGCACGTCGTCGACCGTGGTCACGTCACGGGCCTCCCCTGGAAGTCGCCGATGAGCGACACCGGCACCCGGTCGCCGCGGGCGGTCGCCGCGGCCAGCTCCTCGGCCTTGCGGCGGTAGTAGGCGGCCCGCAGGTCGCCCTCGCGCCGGGCGTTGTAGGTCGGGTACAGCGCCCGCCGGGGCCGGTCGGACCGGTTGGGGCCGCTGCGATGCGGCGTGCGTGAGTGGAACCACAGCGTGTCGCCCGCCTGCAGCGGCACCGCCTGCCACTCCAGGGAGGCGACCACGTCGTCGCGCAGGCAGCCCGCCTCGTCGGTGGGCCACAGCCGGTCGTGCGCCCCCGACGCGACCTCGAGGCAGCCGTTGTCCCCGGTGGCGTCGTCGATCGCCACCATGCACGACACGTGGAGCTCGACGAAGCGGTAGGCGGGCGCGTCCTGGTGCGGTGCGTAGCCGGCACCGCCGGGGAGCTTGTGGTTCAGCTTGTCCTTGTACAGGACGGCCTCCTCGCCCAGCAGCGCGCCGGCCGCGGCCAGCAGCGGCCCCCGCGTCAGCAGGCCGCGCAGGTCCGGATGGTGGTCGACCAGGTTCTCGGTGCGGCACAGGGCCGGGCCGGCGTCGGTCTGCTCGCGGTACTGCAGCCAGCCGCCCTCACCCTCGGGCCACGCGGCCACCTCGTCGGCCCAGGCCTGGAGGCGCGACGCCAGCGTCCCGGCCCCCGGCGGCCGCACGTGGACCCAGCCCGTGGCCGCGAAGTGGGCGACGGCCTCCGGGCTGGTGGCGTCCTCGCAGATCGGGTGGCCGGCCACGCTCGTCCCGCGTCAGAGCGGCGCGTGGGGCGGGGGCGGCGGGGCAGCGGGGGCGACAGGTGCGGGCGCCGCTTGTTGCACGGGCGGCTGGGACGGAGGCTGCTGGGCCGCGGCCTGGGCCCTCGCGTACTCCTGGGCCGCCACCGCCTGGTCGTACTGCTGCTGGGCGAGGTGGCGGGTTGCGGCGTCGGCGTCGTGGCGGGCCTTGCCGGC
>DATBGF010000318.1:0-15249 GCA_036558145.1 Acidimicrobiales bacterium | reverse complement strand
CGTCACGGCGAACGAGCGCCATCCCGGCAGGACCGCCCGGGCGTCGCCGGTCATCCAGTCGGTCAGGTGGTGGATCAGCATCCCGACCAGAGCGATGCCCCTGAGCCGGTCGAGCGCGCTCCACCGTTGCATCGTCCGCGCCTACCCGCCACCCGGGGTGGCTAGTCGGTTCAGGGCCGATAGGTCGCCAGGATGATCCCGTTGCCGAGCGCCTGCGAGCTGACGAGCTCGAACGCCGCGGCCGTGCCCGGCCGGGACACCAGGTCAGCGGAGTCGCCCGGCCCGACCAGCTGCGGGTGGATCCACCACTGCAGCTCGTCGACCAGACCGTGGTCGAGCAGCAGGCGGGAGACGTCGCCGAAGCCGTACTGCACGATGTGGCCGCCGTCCTCGTCCTTCAGGGCGGCGACGCGGGCGACCACGTCGTCCGCGATCACCTCGGTGTTCGCCCACTCGGGGTTGGTCAGGGTGGTGGACACGACGACCTTGCGCATCGCGTTGAGCCGGTCCGAGTAGGGGTCGCCGCTGCGGGCCGACCACGCCGGGAAGAACGAGTCGTACGTCCGCCGCCCCATGAGGACGATGTCGCAGCTCTCCAGCAGGTCCGTCTGGATCTTGTCGTCTTCGCCCGAGGAGCGGGCCTTCAGCGGAGGCCACAGGTGAGGGTTCTCGACGACGCCGTCGAGCGTGATGAACATGGAGTTGATCAGCCGTCGCATCCACAGCGGTCTACTGGTGGGCTCGGCCCCCGTCTTGAACGCCGGCGACAATCCGTGCGGGCGTCTGCCCGACGAGTCGCCGCAGCGACCGGGTCAGGTGGGGCTGGTCGGCGTAGCCCGTGCGGCGCGCCACCTCGGACGGCGCCACGCCCGCGGAGAGCAGGGCGACCGCCCGCTCGGCCCGCCGGATCCGCCGGGTGGCCCCGCGGCTGAGCCCCGTCGCCCGCGCCACCCGCCGTTCCAGCGAGCGGGCGGAGAACCCGTCGACGTGCCCGTGCAGCGCCTCGGCGACGACCGGGTCGTGCACCAGCAGCCCGGCACGCACGAGCCGGTCGACGAAGACGTCGGCGGTGTCCAGGTCCGGGTGCTCCCAGGTCGTCCCGTCGAGCCAGACCGAGCGGTCCGCCGCCCCCGGCAGCGTGATCGCCCGGTCCACCAGCCGGCCCGGCGGCAGGCCGGGCATGAACGTGCCCGCGCTGAAGTCGATGCCGAAGAAGTCGGCGTCGCGCGGGATCGGCATGGCGGTCGCCCGCGTTTCCGGCCCCCGCACCGTCAGCCGCGTGGCCCCGCCCTGGCGGGTGACGACCATCTGCCAGTGGGGATCCGCCACCGAGATGAACCACGCCTCCGGGGTGCTCCGCGCCTGCCACGTCCGTGCCACCAGGGGCGAGCGCGACGAGCGGGCCTCCATGGCGAACAGCTCGACAGCGCGCTTCATGGCCACCACGACGAGATCGTGGCACCGAAGTCATCGCTACCCGTAGGCAGGCGGACCTCCGGCCTGGGGCGCGCTGGTCGCCTCCCACCAGTCGGGCCGGCTCGGGACCGCGTACAGGGGCCGGTCCCCGACGCCCGCGCCCACCGGCACCTGGGGTGGGACCGGGCCGGACCACGGCGGCACGGGTGGGGCGGGCGGCGGGCCGGCGGGTGGGCGGCCCGAGGCGATCGGCGGGACGCCGGCCATCTGCGCCGCGGTGAGCTGCGGGACCGGCAGGCGGACCGTGGCCGTGATGCCCCGCCCCGGGCTGGGGTCGAGCCGCACGGCGATGCCGTGGCGGGCCGCCAGGTTCCCGGCCACGTAGTGGCCCAGGTACTTGGAAGGCGCCACGGTGAAGCTCTCGGCCCCGGCCAGCCGGCGGTTGGACGCGTCCATGGCCTCGGGGGTCATGCCGACGCCCCGGTCGACGATGGCGAGGGTGTAGCGGCCGTCGACGTCGACCCTCCCCCGCACCTCGACCGCCTTGTCCTCGGGCGAGAAGACCAGCGCGTTCTCGATCAGCTCGGCGAGCAGGTGGGCCAGGTCCGCCGCCACCGTGCCGATGACCGTGGCCGGCTGGACGTCGCGCACGGCGACTCGCTGGTAGTCCTCCACCTCGCCCAGAGCGGCCCGCACCACGTCGTTGACGTTGACGGGCTGGGCCCACTGCCTCGGCGGCTCGACGCCCGCCAGGACCAGCAGCGACTCGGCGTTGCGCCGCATGCGCGTGGCCAGGTGATCGAGCCGGAACAGGTTGGCCAGCGCGTCCGAGCTGGGCTCGATGTTCTCCAGCTCGGTGATCAGGTCGAGCTGGCGGGCCAGCAGGTTCTGGTTGCGCCGGCCCAGGTTCACGAAGCTGTCGGCCATGTTGCGGCGCAGCATCGCCTGCTCGACCGCCAGCTCCAGCGCCGTGTCCTGCACGCTGTTGAGCGCCACGGACACCTCGAGGACCTCGTCCCGGGTCTTGACCGTGACCGGCTCGACCCGGGGCACGGCCACGTCCTCACCGAGAGGGGTCTGGAGCACCTCCCGGACCGCGGCGGGCAGCCGGGTGCGGGCCATCGTCTTGGCCTGGGACGTGAGCGAGCGCAGCGGCCGCGTGATCGAGCGCGACACCAGCCAGGTCAGGACCAGCGCGGCGGTCAGCGTCACCGCGGCCAGGGCCAGGAAGATCTGCTCCCGCCGCCGGGCGTCGGCCCGCACGCTGTCGGCCACCTCGGTGAGCTTGTCGGACATCGCCTCGCGGTAGGGGGCGAGGCCGCCCCAGTCGGGCACCGTGAGCGGCCCGACGAGCTGGTCGATGGGCACGTCCTCCTGCGACATCGACCGCCGCACCAGCGTGTCGATCCCCTCGATGAAGTCGACGGGGTAGAGGTCGTCGACGACCTCGGCGTAGGGCGGCTCGGCGTGGGTGATCGTGGCGACGATCGGGTCCCACAGCACCTTGCGGGACACGATGTCACGGATCTCGGGCCGGGTGTCGACGACGCCCTGGCGGCCGCCGATGACCGCCAGCGTGCGGACCAGGTCGAGGTAGAGCTCGATGTTGCGCGACGCGGTGTTGACCTGCACGACGCCCTGGCGCAGCTCGTCGTCGTCGATGGCGCGGGCGATCTTGTCGGTGGCGTCGAAGAACGGCCGGATGAGCTGCGTGTACCGCTGGTACAGCTGGTTCTGGAACTCGCCGTTGGCCTCGGTGTTGTACCCCTCGATCTGGGTGTTGGCGTCGATGTCCGCCCGCAGCTGCTCGAGCGCGTCGAGCCCTTGCAGCGCGGGGGCGTAGGCGGCCTGCACCTCGGGCCCCCGCTTGGCGATCTCGCTGCGCACCATGCCCAGGGACTCGTCGGTCCGGGCCCGGGTCTCGTCGTAGCCCTGCAGCGGGACGCGCACGCCCAGCGACTCGTCGGAGCCCACCGACTTGACGGCCGCGTAGGTGCGCTCGTTCTGGAGGTGGGAGATGAGGCCGCCGGGGCCGACGGCCGCGGTGGCGATCTCGGTCTGGGTCTCGATCTCGTCGACCTCGGCGGTGAGGTTGACGACTTCGAGACCGGACAGCATGAACAGCGCGACCAGTGGCACGGACAGGGCCGCGGCCAACTTGGCGCGAATCGGTATGCGGCGCACGATTCGGAGTCCCTTTCTGAACCGGACCGCCCACCTTGTGGCCGCCACCACCCCCAGTAGTGGTCACAATCCCCAGACGATCGGGTGCATCATCGCGCGTCGTAGTGGCGTCGGGCGCGCGCGTAGTGGGATTTTCTCAGGCGGACCCGTGGGCGTGATCGCACATGCGGGTCTGGCCCTGCGCCAGGACGCCGGCGCCGTCGCCTTCGAGCGAGGCGAACGGGCCGCACTCGTTGGGCACGATCCAGACGTGGATCATCGGCGAGAGGTGGTCGCGGAAGGTGTTCCCCGGGCACGCCTGCGGGTACGGGACCACCGCCATGATGCGCAGCTGGTTGGGGACGCCGCCGTAACAGAGGTTGTTGTGGGCGTGCCACTGGACCAGCGCACCGCCGAAGTCGGGCGGGTCCTCGACCGTGACGTCGCGCGGCGTGATGAACATGGCCGCCACCAGCGTCCGCGTGCCGTCCGGCGCGACCTGGAACACGATCGACTCGGGCTTGTTCGGGTCGAGGATGTCGCCGTCGTCGATCAGCGGCCAGTTGATGTAGTGCTCGAACCCGGTGATGGCGTCGCCGATGGGGTACCAGCCCTGGGCCGGCAGCGTGGCCGCGTCCGCGAACTGGGGCAGGTCCTCGATCGTGCGGGTGACCAGGTCCTCGGCCTCGGCCTGCTGGTCGGCCGTGACCCCGGGGACGCCGCCGAGGTCCACCGGCAGCTGGCCCGTGTAGGGCACGGGAGCGATCGCCGGGTTGGAGTGGTCCATCCCCTCCATGTCGTGGTCGGGATCGCTGTGATCCATGTTCTCCATGTCGTGGTCGTCCGCGCCCGCGCCATGGTCGTCGCCGTGGTCGCCGTGGGCGTCGCCGCCCGCGTGGCTGTGGTCGCCCGTCTTCACCATGCCGGGGACCGAGATGCTCAGGACCGCCACGCCCGCCAGCGCCACGAGGACGGGACGGGGTCGGGACGCCCACTCGAAGCGGTGGACCAGCGCGGCCACCGCGCCGAGGACCGCGATGGCGCCCAGCGCGGCGCACAGCGTGTCGGGGAACCCGGGCGACTCGGCGGTCTCGAACCCCTTGATGAAGCCGATGCCGGTGGTGCGGGTCAGGAACCAGCCGCCGACGGCGGCCCCGTTGATCAGGATGCCGGACCAGGCGACGAGGGCACCGGTGCGGACCAGGGCGAGGGCGCCCCAGCCGATCTGGAGGGCGGCGAGCAGGGCGAACGAGAGGATGACGGTCCGCTCGTCGCCGTGGGTGCCGACGCAGGTGGCGTGGATGGCGCCGGCCCCCAGCGAGGCCAGCGCGGCGATGCGGAGCGGACCAGGGATGGAGCGCTCGGCGGAGTCGGGGTCGGGGGCGGGGTCGGGCGTGGACGAGGTCTGGCGCGGCGGCGGGGGCGGTTCGTTGGTGTACACCTAGCTCTCCCCAGAGGCTGGCGGCGGAGGGACGAGGGGAAAACTTACTCCGGGAAACTTGCCACGTGAACCCCGCGTCATGTTCTACGGAGCGTTTTCTTCAGCCTTCGCACGGTACTCGTCGCGCAAGCGCCGCTTGTAGAGCTTGCCGCTGTCCGTGCGGGGCAGGTGGTCCACGAAGTCGACCCGGCGCGGGCACTTGAAGCGCGCCATCCGGGCCCGGCAGTGCTCGACCAGGGCCGCGGCCAGCTCGTCCGAGGGCACCTGGCCGTCCGCCAGCTCGACCACTGCCACCACGATCTCGCCCCACTCGGGGTCGGGGACGCCGATGACCGCGGCGTCGCCCACCGCGGGGTGGCCCAGCAGCTCGCCCTCGACCTCGGCCGGGTAGACGTTGACCCCGCCCGAGATGATCAGGTCGGCGCTGCGGTCGGTGAGGAACAGGTAGCCGTCGCCGTCCAGGTAACCGACGTCGCCCATCGTGTAGTAGTCGCCCCGGTAGCTGCTCTCGGTCTTGCCCGGGTCGCCGAAGTAGTCGAACCGGCCGACGGCAGGGGCCTTGAGGTACACGGTGCCCACCTCGCCCGTGGGCTCGTCGTCGCCGGTGAGCGGGTCGAGGATGCGGATGTGGTCGGGGGTGGCCGGCTTGCCGACCGTGCCCGGCTTGTTGAGCCAGTCGGCGCTGGTCACGAACGTGCCTACCCCCTCGGTGGCGGCGTAGTACTCCAGCAGCACCGGGCCCCACCAGTCGATCATCCGGGCCTTGACCGACACCGGGCACGGCGCCGCGCCGTGGAACACGAGGCGCAGCGAGGACACGTCGGCCGCGTCCCGCACCTCGTCGGGCAGCGCCAGCAGCCGGTGGAACATCGTCGGCACCAGGTGCGAGTGGGTGACGTGGTGCTCCTCGATGAGCCGCAGCGTCTCGGCCGGCGACCAGCCGTCCATCAGCACGACCCCGACGCCGGCGGCGAGCGGCCCGCCCAGGGAGAAGGCCAGCGGGGCCGCGTGGTACACGGGCCCCGTGCACAGGTGCATGGTCTCGCCCGGCACGTAGCCGAACAGCCGGCCCAGGCCCGACGTGGGCGGCGTCTCCGTGCGGTGGACGCCCTTGGGCCGCCCGGTGGTGCCCGAGGTGTAGAGCATCTGCCGGCCGAGGGTGGGATCGTCGATGTCGGCGCCGTCCTGGCCCGCCAGCAGGTCGGCGTACGGGGTGAAGCCGTCGACCTCGCCGCCCACCGCCACCCGGATCGTCGCCTGGGGCGACTGCTCGGCCGCGGCCGCCGCCACCGGGGCGAAGCGGGTGTCGGCCACGAACACCCGCGCCTGGCAGTCGCCCACGATGTAGGCGGCCTCCTCGGCGGTCAGGTGCCAGTTGATGGGCGTGAAGCGCAGGCCCGAGCGGACCGTGGCCGCCAGCACCTCGGCGAACTCGGGCCGGTTGGCCACCATCACCGCCACGGCGTCGCCGGCCCGCACGCCCCGCTCCCGCAGGGCCCGGACCAGCCGGTTGGCGTTGGCGTTCAGCTCGGCGAAGCTGCGGTCGCCGAGCGGCGACACGATGGCCGGGGCGTCGGGCTGCTCCGCGGCCCAGTGGGCGGCGGTCATCCCGACCTTGGCCGCTGCGTCGAACCGCGCCTCGCTGTCGTCGGTCATCGGATCGTTTCCCCCCTCGTTGGCTCAGGCCGGCGTGAACTGCGGCAGGTGGCGGCCGTCCGACAGCGGGTGCCAGGCCACGCGGACCGGCATCCCGACCGTCACGTCCTCGGGCGGGCAGCCCACCACGTTCGACATCATGCGCACGCCCTCGGCCAGCTCGATCAGCGCCACGACGTACAGCCCGTCCGCCTCGTCCCGGCCCGGCCCGGGGCGGTGGTGGACGCTGGCGGCGTAGACGGTGCCCGCGCCGCTGGCCTCCCGCCACTCGATCGCGGCATCGGGATCGGCGGGGTCGGCCTCGCGCGGGTACCACATCGGCTTGCCGGTGGCGGTCGACCACGGCAGCACCAGGCGCTGCTCGCGGGTGGCGTCCCAGAACGGGGCGCTCACCTCGCTCGGCGCGGGCGGTTCCAGCAGGCGGGTCACAGCGTGGCCTCCGTTCCCAGCACGATCGTGCCCATGGTCGACAGCACGCCCCCGGACCCGTGGGCCACGGCCAGGTCGTGCTTCGCGAGCTGGCGCTCACCGGTCTCACCCCGCAGCTGGCGGACCGCCTCGACCAGCAGGAACATCCCGTACATCCCGGGGTGGGTGAAGGACAGGCCGCCGCCGTTGGTGTTCATGGCCAGGCCCCCGCCCCCCGGCCCGAGGTTGCCGTCCTCCACGAAGGCGCCGCCCTCGCCCTTGGGGCAGAACCCCAGGTCCTCCAGGTGGAGCAGGGCGGTGATCGTGAAGCTGTCGTAGCCCATGAGCAGGTCGACGTCGTCGGGCTTCACGCCGGCCATGCGGAACGCCGCCGGGCCGGACACCGCGCCGCCGGTCACCGTGAGGTCGGGCATCTGGCTGATCATCTGGTGCGTGCCCCCGGTGGCCGCGCCCAGCACGTAGACCGGCGGCTTGGCCAGGTCGCGGGCCCGCGCCGCGGAGGTCAGCACGAAGGCGCCGGCGCCGTCGGTGACCAGGCAGCAGTCGAGCAGGTGCAGCGGCGACACCACCATGGGCGAGGCCAGCACGTCGTCGACCGTGATCGGGTCGCGGTAGCGGGCCTTGGGGTTGAAGGCCGCCCAGGCCCGGGTGTCCACCGCGATCCGGGCCAGCTGCTCCGCGGTGGTCCCGTAGATCGCCATGTGGCGCGAAGCGGCCAGCGCGTAGGCGCCCATGGGCATGCGCAGCCCGTAGGGCAGCTCGAACTCCATCTGCGGCCCCATGCCGCCGGGGCGGCCGCGGAAGCCGCCCCCGCCGCCGCCCGGCCGGTGCCGGTCGCCGCGGGGCGTGGCGGCGTACACGCCCACCACCACGTCGCACAGGCCGGCGGCGATAGCAGCCGCGGCGTGCTCGACGTAGAGCTCGAAGCTGGACCCGCCGACCATCGTGCCGTCCAGGTAGCGGGGCTGGATGCCGAGGAACTCGGCCAGCGCCGCGGGCGAGCCCGCATGGCAGACGCCGTCGACGTCGGCCAGGCTCAGGCCGGCGTCGTCGAGCGCCTCGCGGATCATGGCCGTCTCCAGGGCGCGGCCGTGGCGGTCGAGCTCGCCGGTGGGCGAGGCGTCGTCGGCCACGCCGACGAGGGCGGCGGCCCCCCGTAGGGTCCGTTCAGTCATGCGGTGTCCTCGCTCGGGTCAGGAGGCGGCGGCCGCGGCGGCCCGGTCGGCGGCCACCGCGTCGTAGGTGGCGTAGTCGGATCCGGTGTCGTCGGCGAACTCGAACTCCAGCAGGCCGGCCTCGCCCCAGGCCCGGCGCAGGTGGCCGTCGTTGGCGTCGAGCAGTCCCAGCTTGCGGACGTTGGGCACCAGCTTGGAGAAGAAGCCCCGCTGGAAGCCCGCGAACGGGCTCACCTGGATGCGCTGGGCCGACTCCATGAGGGCGGGGACGACCTCCTCGGCCGACACGCCGAGGCGCTCCCACATCTCGGGCGTCGTGGAGCGGAGCCGGTTGCGCAGGGTGTTCTCGATGAGGAAGTCCTGGCGCTCCTTGAGCTCGACGTCGGTCAGGCCCCGGTAGTACTCGGCCAGGCTGATCACCCCGAAGGCCACGTGGCGGGCCTCGTCGGACATGACGTAGCGCAGCAGCTTGCGCAGGAGCGGCTCCTGGGTGGTGCGCAGCAGCGAGCCGAAGGCGGCCAGCGCCAGGCTCTCGATGACGATCTGCATGCCCAGGTAGGCGATGTCCCAGCGGCTGTCCTCCAGCAGCGCCATGATCTGCGCCTCGAGGAACGGGCTCATCGGGTAGGCCTCGCCCACCTTGGTGTGCAGGTACTTGGCGAACACCTCGGTGTGGCGGGCCTCGTCCATCGTCTGGGTCGAGGCGTAGTACTTGGCGTCGATCCAGGGCACCGTCTCGACGATCTTGGCCGCGGTCATCATGGCGCCCTGCTCGCCGTGCATGAACTGGCTCAGCTGGGCCTTCTGGGCCTCGACGCCCAGCGCCAGCAGCTCGCGCTCACCCCAGGAGGCGATGGGCGAGCCGTCGACCTCGATGGCGCCCCGCGCCAGGCGCAGCAGCGGCGACTCCATGTCCACCAGGCCCTCGGGGTCGACGTCGGTGGACCAGTCCAGCTCGGTCATGCTGTTCCACTGCGACGCCATGGCCTTGTTGTAGAGCGTGACCAGCTGGCCCCGGTCCCGGTCGTAGTTCCACAGGAAGATGCGGTCCGCGTGGTCGTGGACGATCTTGATGCTGGCGTCCACCTCGGCCTGGCTCGGCAGGGCGGGGACCGGATCGGTGGCCGTCATGGGGTGATGTCCTCTCGGTCGCTGGCGGGAGGGTCGGTCTCTAGGTTCTGGTTGTTCTGGCCGAAGCTGGCCACGACCCGATCGACGAGCGCCCGCCACGAATCTTCGTCGGGGCCGGGCAGTCCGGAGCCGCGGTGCAGCAGCAGTCCCAGGTTCAGGATGCGCACCAGGAACAGCACGGCCTCGGGGTCGATGTCGTCGTCGATGGTGCCGTCGTGGCGGGCCGCCTCGGTCAGCGGCGCCATGCGCTTGCGGAACAGGAGGTGGGCGTCGGCGAGCGCCTGGGCCACCTCCGGCTCGCGGCGGGCGGTCACGAAGGCTTCGAGCCGCAGGGCCTCGGCGTCGCTGAGCGGGGCGTCCGTGCGGGTGGCACCGGCCGTGATGAGGTCGGCCACCCGCTCCAGCCCGTCGGAGCCGAGCCGGGCCGCGTTGTGGGACCGGGTGACGATGGCCTCGCGCAGCAGGTCGTTCTTGGAGCGGAAACGGCCGTACACCGCACCGGTGGACAGGCCCGACTCCCGCACGACGTCCATGATCTTGGTGCCGTCGTAGCCCTGGCGGGCGAACACCGCGGCGGCCGCCCGCAGCAGCCGCTCCCGCAGCTCGTCGTGGTCCGGCGCGTGGGCCGAAGCGTCGCTCACGGCCCCAAGAATAAACGTTCTTCGCAGCCCGTCAATCGGTCGAGACGGTGAGCGGCTTGGTCCGGGCGGCGGCGCCGTAGTCGTCGGTGAGCTCGACGCCCAGCGTCCCCTCGGTGTCGTGGGCGAACTGGTCGGCCGGCAGTGCCAGCTCGGCGGCGAAGCGCAGGCTCTGGTCCGGGCCCAGCTCGGCGGGCGCGGCGGCGCAGTTGAAGTGGTTGTCGGCCGCAGCGGTCGAAGCGCCGGAGCCGAAGCTGATCCGGTACTGCGGGCAGGGGTCGAGCTGGAACGGCCCGACGCCCTCGTTGCGGACCTCGACGACGACCTCGACCGTCCCGCC
The DNA here is from genome assembly GCA_036558145.1 of Acidimicrobiales bacterium. Classification (GTDB taxonomy): domain Bacteria; phylum Actinomycetota; class Acidimicrobiia; order Acidimicrobiales; family VFJN01; genus ZC4RG19. The sequence goes on along the minus strand of DATBGF010000318.1, from coordinate 4,860 downwards.
GTACGGCAGCTCGGTCGGCGGGTCGACGAGGCTGACCGCGAGGGGCAGCAGCTGGGCCGGGGCTCGGAGCGGCGCCCACGCTCCCGCCCGGGTGGGCTGGTTGGGATCGCATGCGGGTGGGGCGGGCAGCGGGACCTCGAGCGTCGCGCCGGTGACGTCGACCTGCGCCTGCACGTCGGCGTCCTCCGGCGCACACGAGCTGGGCCAGATCAGCGAGCTGACGAGGTGCTGGCGCCCGCTCATGAGCAGCCGGCCCGCGGCCGGGGGCGTCGGATCGGCCTGGACCGGGCCGGCCGCCGCCTCCTCGGGGACCAGGTGGACCACCGGCGTGCCGGCGAGCCCGCAGGTGACCCCGGCATCGGCCTCGATGGCCAGCGTGCGGACCTCACCCGTGCTGGCGGGCCGCTCGGGCGCGGCCGAGGTGGAGGACTGGCCGGGGCTGAGCAGCCTGAGGACCAGGTCCTCCTGCGTGCAGTCCGGCACGTCGTCAGGAGCCAGCTCGGCGCTGCTGCCGGGGTCGCCCACGGGGTCGGCCGCGAACGGGATGACCTGCACGCTCTCGTCGTCGTCCTTGCCCCCACCCGAACAGGCGGCGAGCAGCAGCAGTGCGACGCTCAGCGAGGTGGCACCGGCGCGGACGGAGGGCCCGGGCATCGCGCCATGTTCCCACTCACGGTGTGCGGATGGCGGCGAGTTGTGTCGCCTGCGCCACCAGGCGGCCGCGGCTGTCCCACACCTCGCACACCTCGTCGACCAGCCGGGCCTCGACCAGGCCGGCCCGCTGGCGCACCAGCAGGGGCCCGGGCGCGGGCAGTGCCCGCACGTAGGCGGTGAGCGACAGGGTCGGCACCCAGCCGGTGGACGCGGCCAGCTCGAAGGTGGCCGGCGGGAGGGCGTCCACCGCGTAGAGCAGCGAGAAGGGGTCGGGCTCGCGCCCGTCGGTGAACGACAGCCACGCCCGCAGCTCACCCCCGCCGCCGGGGCGCCCCTCACGGAAGCCGGCCGTGGCGGGGTCGAGGCGCATGTCGACCCGGTCCATGATCGGCACGACCATGCCGGTGGGGCTGGGGGCCGGTGCCGGCCGGGGTCCCTCGGGCGGCGGCACGGCCGGCGCCGGGGTGCCGCCCCACCAGGGCTCGGCCGAGGCGTCGAGCCGGCCGAGCGTGAGGGTGGCGTCGACGCGCGTCGTGCCGTCCTGGACCAGCCGGGACCGCACCTGGCTCATCCCCCGGCCCCGGCGCAGCACCTCGCTGTGGATCTCGGCCGGCCCCACGGCGGGAGGCGCCACGTAGGTGGCGGTGGCGGCCACCGGGTGGGGGTGGGCCGGCCCTTCGATGGCCCCGGCCGCGTCGACCGCACACCGGGCCAGGATGGCGAGCAGGTAGCCCCCGTTGGGCTTGTCGCCGATCGTCCAGCCCGGATCGACGACCGTGTCGTGGACGGCGTTCCCGTCCCGCGCCGTCACCGCGGTCGCCCGGTCGAACTCGGGAAGGGGGTGCACGGGCGGGGACGGTAACCGTCCCCGGCCCGGATTCCTCACGTTCCGCTAACGCACCGCGGCGGCCACTGCGCCCGGGCCCTGGCGCCAGGCCACACCGGCCTCGGCGAAGCCGGCGGCCTCCAGCGCGGCCACGTGCCAGCGCTCGGGCGGGTTGAAGCTGGCGGGGTGGGCGACCCCGCCGAAGAACCGCTGGCGCTCGGCGACCGCGCCGGCCAGCGCCGGGTCGGCCGCCACCTCGTCCCACCAGGCGGCCCAGTCGGGACGGCCGTCGGTCCGGACCTCGTCGCGCTGGTGCTCGGCCAGGCCCTCCAGCGCCTCGCCCAGGCGGGGCAGGTCGGACGGGGGCATGTCGTCGGCGTTGGCCACCACGCCGCCGGGCCGCACCAGCAGGCGCAGGTCGCCGTAGAGCCGGCGCAGCTCGGGCTCGGTGAGCCAGTGCAGCGCCGTGGCGCTGACCACGGCGTCGAACCCGCCCTCGGGGACGGGCAGCGCGTCGGCCCAGCCGGTCGCGGTCACGTCGGCCTGCACGACCTGCACCCGCTCGTCGGTCCCGATGCTGGCTCCGGCGATGGCCAGCAGCGCGGCATCGACGTCCACCGCCACGACCCGGGCCCGGGGCAGGCGGGCCAGCAACCGGCGCGTGATCGAGCCGGTCCCACACGCGAGATCGAGCACCGCGGGAGCCGGGCCCGCTACGGCCTCCACGATGTCGAGGAGCGCTCCCAGGCGCGCCTCCCGGTCCGGCATGTAACCCTCCTGCTGGCGGTCCCACGACCGCTGCCACTCTTCCGCCCAATCAGTGTGGATCGCTGTAATGGTCATAAGCTGATATTGACCACTTCACTGTAAGGATCGCAAGTGAATTTTGAGTCTTACGCACAGCTGGGCGTCGACCTGGTGTCGTCGGAGCCCGATGCGCTCGACCCCCACGACCCGCTGGCCGACGTGGGCTCCCTGCGTGCCTTCCTGGCCGGTCGCCCGTGGATGGTCGAGCGCGTGCGTGAGTCGGACCTCGCCGTGCTGGCCGAGCTGCGCACCGCGTTGCGCGCGGTGTTCGACGCGGCCGCGGCGGGCGACTCGCAGGCGGCCGTCGAGCGGCTCAACGCCGCGCTGGCCCGCCACGGCCCCCAGGCCAGCATCTCGGGCCACGACGACTCGGACTGGCACCTGCACGTGGCCTCCACCGACGCCCCCGTGGCCGACGAGTACGGCGCCGGCGCCGTGATGGGGCTGACCATGGCGTTCCTCGACCTCGGGCGCGAGCGCTTCGGGACCTGCGCCGACGAGCGCTGCCGCGGGGTGTTCCTCGACACCTCCCGCAACCGGTCGCGCCGCTACTGCTCCGACCGCTGCGCCACCCGGGCCAACGTCGCCGCACTGCGCCGCCGCCGCCGGGACGTGCCAATCTGACGGCGTGTCAGATCGCTCCCTCGTGCGGGTGGAGGACCACGGTCCCGTCCGCCTCCTGACCCTCGACCGGCCCGAGGCGCTCAACGCCTTCGACTCCCCGCTCTACCGGGCCACCGGGGCGGCGCTGGACGCGGCCCGGGCCGACGACAGCGTGTCGGTCGTGGTCCTGACCGGCGCGGGACGGGCCTTCTCCGCGGGCCAGGACCTGGACGAGATGGCCCGGCTGGCCGCGGGCGAGGCCATCGAGTCGGGGTTCCCGGTCCTGCTCGAGGCGTTGCAGGCGTTCAACAAGCCCCTGGTGGCGGCGGTCAACGGCGTGGCCGTGGGCATCGGGTTCACGCTGCTGCCCCATTGCGACCTCGTCCTGGTGGCCGAGGGCGCCCGGTTCCGCACCCCGTTCGCGGAGATGGGCGTGCCCCCCGAGGCGGCCAGCAGCTACCTGTTCCCCGCCCGCATGGGCTGGCAGCGGGCGGCCGAGGTGCTGTTCACGAGCCCCTGGCTGTCGGCGGAGGACGCCGTCGAGGCCGGCATCGCCCTGCGGGTCGTCCCCGGCGACGGCGTGGTGGACGAGGCGCTGGCGCTGGCCGGGCGGATCGCATCCGCCCCGCTGGCGGCGCTGCGGGCCATCAAGGCCACCATGCTGGCGGGCCGGGCCGACGCGGTGGCCGCCGCCCGGGCCCGGGAGGAGGCCGCGTTCGCCCGCGTCCTCAACCTGGGCTGATCCGCACGTCGAGGTCCAGGCCCGCGGCCCGGCGGCGGAGCTTCAGGCGGCCGGCCGCCTCGTCGACGGCCACGTCCACGTCGTCCAGCGGCCCGGTGGCCAGGCCGGGGGTCCGGCGCCGCCGGGCGATCAGCTCGCGGTACCAGGCCAGCATCTCGGCGTGCCCGGGCCGGTCCCGCTCGTCCCAGCGCAGCACCGCGCCGGCGAAGGTGGCCGGGTCCTGGGGATCGGGGACGTCCTCCGGGCGCCACCCGAACGCCGCGAACTCGCGGGCCCGGCCGTCCCGGATGGCGGCGCCCAGCTCGGGGCCGTGGTCGGTGAAGTACGGGAACGGGGTCGACGCCGCCCACTCCTCGCCCTGGAACAGCAGCGGCACGAACGGCGCGGTGAGCAGCAGCTCGGCCGCGGTGCGGGCCTGCTCGGTCGTGACCAGGTAGCTCAGCCGCTCGCCCGCGGCCCGGTTGCCGATCTGATCGTGGTTCTGGGCGCTGACCACGAATTGCGAACCGTGCAGGCCGTCCGGCGGGCGGCCGAAGGTCCGCTGGCGCTGGGGCGACCACACGCCGTCGTACACCCAGGCCTGGCGCAGCGCCTTGGCCAGCAGGTCCAGCGGGCCGAAGTCGGCGTAGTAGCCGTCGCGCTCGCCGGTCAGCGCGGCGTGGAGGGCGTGGTGCCACTCGTCGGCCCAGGTGGCGTCCAGGCCGTAGCCGCCTCGCTCGGGCGGCAGCACGAAGCGGGGCGCGTTGAGGTCGGACTCCCCGATCAGCCACAGCGGCCGGCCCAGCTCGGCGGCGAGCGCCCGCACCTCGGTGGACAGCTGCTCCAGCAGGTGGACCGCGGAGTCGTCCACGAGGGCGTGGACCGCGTCGAGCCGCAGCCCGTCGAGGTGGTAGTCCCGCAGCCACATGCGGGCGTTGTCGACCACGAAGGACCGCACGCCGTCGCTGCAGGGGCCGTCGAGGTTGAGGGCCGGTCCCCAGTTGGTCAGGCGCGCCTCGTCGAAGTAGGGCCCGAACTCGCCCAGGTGGTTCCCCACCGGGCCGACGTGGTTGTAGACGACGTCGAGCAGCACGCCGAGGCCCCGCGCGTGGCAGGCGTCGACCAGCCGGCGCAGGCCGTCCGGCCCGCCGTAGGCATCATGCGGCGCCCACAGGTCGACGCCGTCGTAGCCCCAGCCCCGCCGGCCGGGGAACTCGGCCACCGGCATCAGCTCGACCGCGTCGACGCC
>DATBGF010000317.1:0-11782 GCA_036558145.1 Acidimicrobiales bacterium | reverse complement strand
GGCGACCACGACTGCCGCTCGCACGCCGGGCACCGCCATCGACGGCGGGCGAGGGCGGGCGAGGGTGGGCGTGATGGCAGGGTGGGCGACCACGACCGCGGCTCGCACGCGGAGCATCGCCGTCGACCGCGGGCGGGAGTGGGCGTGATGGCGGGGTATTCGGGGACGCCGTTGGCGCGCAAGCTCGGGATCGGCGAAGGCGAGCGGTTGGGGTTGCTGGCAGCGCCCGATGGGTTCGCCATCCCCGAGCTGCCGGGCGGCGTGGAGGTGCGGACGCAGGCGCGGGGGCCGTTCGGGGTCATCGTGTCGTTCCACACCGAGCTGCGGGACCTGGAGCGGCGGCTGCCCGCGCTGATGAAGGCGCTCGATGTGGACGGCGGGCTGTGGATCGCGTGGCCCAAGAAGGCGTCCGGGCTGGCGACCGACATCACCGAGGACACCGTGCGGGACGTGGCCCTGCCCACCGGCCTGGTCGACAACAAGGTGTGCGCCATCGACGACACCTGGTCGGGGCTGCGGCTCGTGTTGCGCAGGAAGCTACGCCCCGGGCGTACCACCGCTGCCGGCTAGGGGCGGGCGGTCCCGGCCGTCCGGTCCCAGGATGATGCGGGGGCCGCGGTCCCAGGTCAGGTAGCCCCACAGCCAGTTGAGCAGGACCGACGCCCGGTTGCGCAGCCCGGCCAGGTACAGCAGGTGCAGGCCCAGCCAGGCGAACCAGGCCACGGTGCCGCGCAGGTGGATGCGCCCGGGCAGCTCGGCCACCGCCGAGCGCCTGCCGATGGTGGCCATCGTGCCCTTGTCCCGGAACCGGAACGGCTGGGTCGGCTTGCCCTCCAGTAGCCGGCCGATCTGTTCAGCGACGTGCTTGCCCGACTGCATCGCCACCGGTGCGAGCTGGGGCAGCGCTCCCCCGCCGCGGTGCGCCGGGGCCGCGGCCACGTCGCCGATGGCCCACTCGCCCTCGTGGCCGGCGACGGCCAGGTCGGCGCCCACCTCGACCCGCCCGCCGCGGGTCGTGGGCATGCCCAGGGTCTCGGCCAGCGGGTGGGCCCGCACGCCCGCGGCCCAGATGACCGTGCGGGTGGGCACGATCTCGCCGGAGGCGAAGCGGACGTGGTCGGGCGTGACCTCCGCGACGGTCTCGTCCAGGCGGACCTCGACCTGGCGGGCCCGCAGCGTGGCCAGCGCGGCCCGCTGGCTCGAGGGCGAGAACGGGGCCAGCAGCGTGTCGCGGGCCTCGACCAGGATCACCCGGGCGCGGGCCACCGGGATCGTCGGGTAGTCGGCCCGGAACACCACCGAGAACAGCTCGGCCAGGGCGCCGGCGGTCTCCACGCCGGTGGGACCGCCGCCCACGACCACGAACGTGAGCTCACCGTCCTCGATCACCGTGGGCTCGGCGTCGGCCACCTCGAAGCGCTCGATGATGTGGTTCCGGAGCCGGACAGCGTCCTCGAGCGTGTAGAGCGGGATGGCGTTCTCGGCCGCGCCGGGGACGCCGAACCAGGTCGCCACCGCCCCTGTGGCCAGGATCAGGTGGTCGTAGGCCACCTCGCGCCGGTCGGCGAGGCACACCACCTTGCGGTCCCGGTCGATGCCGACTACCTCGCCCCGGCGCACGTGCAGGTTGTGCTGGCGGTGGAACAAGCCACGCACCGGATGGGCCACGTCGGTGGCGTTCAGCCCCGAGGTGGCGACCTGGTAGAGCAGCGGCTGGAAGGTGGTGAAGTTCTGGCGGTCGATGAGCGTGACCTCGACCGGCAGCTTGTCCAGGCCCCGGGCCGCGGCCAGCCCCCCGAACCCGGCACCCACGATCACGACGTGCGGTCGGACACCCATGCCTTCGCACCTCTCTGCGCCACCCTGGCGCTATTCGTGAAACTTTTCACGAACTACTCTATCGGCGCCTCCTGACAGCGCGGGCACCAATATGTGCTCCGGGCCTGGGGGCCCTGGCGGCGCCGCTTGATCGGCGTCCCGCAGCGGGGGCAGGGCCTCCCCGCCTTCCCGTAGACCGCGTGGCCGGGATGGGCCCGGAGGTTGCGGTGGGCGGCGGCGTAGAGGCGGCGCCGGTCCGCCTCCGGGACCCGGGTCGCGGGCGTGAACGGGTCGATCCCGCAGGCGAAGCAGGCCTCGCTCTTGTGCATGTTGCCGATCCCGGCGGCGATGCGCTGGTCCATCAGCACGTCGCCGATCTCGTCGCCGGCGCCGGCCAGCGCCTCGAAGCGCCGCAGCACGGCGTCGAGGTCGACGTCGGGCTCGCACAGGTCGGGGCCCAGCCGGGCCAGCGCGGCGGGCTCGCCGCCGCGGCGATGGAACGTCTCGACCGTCGGGGCGGCGAAGCACACGGCGCACCAGCCGTCGTCGGTCTCCACCACGGCTCGGGCGTACTGGGGGCCGCGCTGCCAGCGCTCCCCCGTCCGGTAGAGGTGCCACATCCCGTTCATGCGCAGGTGGGTGCGCAGGGTCAGGCCGCTGCCGAAGTCGATGAGCAGGTGTTTGCCCCGGGCCTGGACCGCGTCGATGGTGTCGCCCGGCCGCGGCCGGTCGCCGCGCAGCCGGGGCGCCTCGAACCGGGCGAGCCGCTTGCCGGCCAGCGCCGGTCGGAGCCGCTCGGCGATGCGGTGCAGCGTGTCGCCCTCGGGCACGGCCGCCGCCGGTCAGCTCGCGACGTCGTCGACCGGATCGCGGGGGAAGGCGACCACCTCGGCGTCGGGCCCGAACGTGCGCCGGTAGGCCATCGGCGTGGTGCCGACGATCCGGCGGAAGTGCACCCGCAGGGCGGTGGCGGTGCCGAACCCGCAGCGCTGGGACACCCGCTCGACCGACAGGTCCGTCGTCTCCAGCAGCCGCTGGGCGTGCAGCACCCGCTGGCGGAGCAGCCACTGCATCGGCGTGGTGCCGGTGGCCGCCCGGAACCGCCGGGCGAAGCTGCGAGGGCTGAGCAGCGCCCGGCCCGCCAGGTCCTCGACCGTGAGCGGCTGGTCCAGGTGCTCCAGCGCCCAGTCGAGCACCCGGGCGATCGGGTCGTCGGAGCAGACGTCGGGCAGCGGCGAGTCCACGAACTGGGCCTGGCCGCCGTCGCGCTGGGGAGCCACCACCATGCGCCGGGCCACCTTGTTGGCGACCTCGGCGCCGTGGTCGAGCCGCACGATGTGCAGGCACAGGTCGATGCCGGCGGCGGTGCCCGCCGACGTGAAGATGCCGTTGCCCGCGTCGACGAACAGCACGTCGGGGTGGACGTCGACCTCGGGGTAGCGCTTGGCCAGGTCGGCGGCCCACATCCAGTGGGTCGTGGCCCTGCGGCCGTCGAGCAGGCCGGTCTGGGCCAGCAGGAAGGCCCCGGTGCACACGCTCACCAGCCGGGCGCCCCGGGCGTGGGCCGACCGCAGCCGGTCGAGCAGGTCTTCGGGTGCGTCCGCGAAGGGCTGGGGCCACACCGGCACGATGATCGTCTCGGCCTCGTCGAGGTCGTCGAGCGTGTAGGGCGACCGGATCTCCCAGCCACCGCCCGACACCGGGATGGTGCTGCCGAACGCCCCGATCACCCGGAAGCGGTACCAGGGGTCGGAGTACTCGGACCGGTCGAGGCCGAACACCTCGTGCGCCACGCCCAGCTCGAACGCGGCGACGTGCTCGCCCACCAGCGCGGCGACGAGGTGGCCGCGCTCCTCACGCCCCGAGGGTCTGGAGCGTTGTACGGATGGCACGTCCGACAGTTTGGCAGGATTCTTGCGCACATGCGCAGTCCTGCCACTCGTCACCCGGGCGGAATCAACGGAGGATGAGGTCATGTTCACTGTGCATTGCCCCCGACACGGCAGCGAGGTGTTGCTGAACGAGCGGCGCATCGTCGGCCTCGAGCCCGACGAGGGCCGGCTGAAGGTCCGCTGGGTGTGCTGGTGCGGCTATCAGGGCTCGCACCACACGGGCCGGTCCCGCTCCCAGACGGCGGTCATCTGACGACCCGGCGCCTACGGCCGACACCCGACCCGCAGACGGCCCGCGGCAACGGGGACCGGTCACGCCCCCACCGCCGACAAGCGATCCGAAGGCGAACGGCGGGCCGGAGGGCGAGTCAAGGCGCCGACCTCTTGCGGGCGATCAGCCCGCGGTAGCCGTCGGCGAAGCCGGCGGCTCGCAGGGCGTCGGCGACCGGGGACGTCCGGACCGGATCGCCGTCGACTGTCTGGACCTCGTGCGAGCGGACGTGGCCCTCCTCGACCCGGCGGGCCAGGGCTCGAGGCCAGTCGGGATGGTCGGCGGTTGCGGGGAAGGTCCAGAGGGATCGGCCGCCTCGCTCGACGAAGACCACCGGCTCTCCCTCGGCCAGGACCACTAGGGCGCCTGCGGCTCGGGCCGGGCGGCCGCCGGTCTCGGGCCAGGGCAGCGCGGCGCCGTAGGGCTGGGCGGGGTCCGTGGCGGCGAGGACCACCGGGGGTGCCGGCTCGTGGCGACCACCGCCCTCCTGGGCTGGGCGGGCGGCGCGCAAGCGGTCGACCGCGCCCGGGCGGGCGAACTGGGCCGCGCCCAGGCCGGCGACGAAGTAGCCCCGGCGGATGCGGCCCTTCTCCTCCAGGGCGCGCAGCACCGGGTAGACGCCGGCGAAGCCGCCCTCGGTGCCCTCGCCGAGCGCCGCCTCCCGGGTGAGCACGCCGTAGCGCTCCACCAGTTGGGCGGCGCGGGCGTGGGCCAGCTCGGTGGTCGTGGGGCGGGGGTCTAGCAGCGGGGCGACCAGGGACCAGCGGCCCGCCGCGGACGGCGGGCCCAGGCGGGTGAGGCGGCCGACCGCGGGGCGCCGGCGGCCCGCGGCCTTGCGGACCTTGCCGCCCACGAACGAGCGCAGCGGGGCCAGGGAGTCGTTGGTGACCATGCCCGCCCACACCAGGTCCCACAGCGCGGCCAGCACGGAGGCGTCGTCGTAGGGCAGGTCCGCCTCCTGCACGGCCTGCACCAGGTCGCTCCAGAACGACGCGCCCCGCTGCTCCAGGCGGGCGAGCAGGGCCTGGTGGACGGCGCCGTCCGGTAGCTCGTCCGCTTCGGACGGCGACGGCACCAGCAGGCCGGCCTGGTCGCGGAACACCAGCCGCACCCGGCCGTCGGTGGCGCCGATGGCGCCGGCGCCCACCCAGACCAGCTCGCCCGCGGTGCAGAGGGCGTCGAGGTCGGCGGAGCGGTACTCGGACAGGCGGGCCGGCAGGATCTCGGCCTCCAGCACCGAGGCCGGCAGCGGCGCACCCTGGAGCTGGCCCAGCACGTCCACCAGCGCGTCCATGCCCACGCGGGAGGTGCCCAACCCGTGCCACTCGCCCAGGAACCGGGCCAGCGTGGCCCCGTCGACCGGCTCGACCTCGTGGCGCAGCCGGGCCAGCGAGCGCCGCCGCAGCTGGCGCAGGACGTCGACGTCGCACCACTCGCGCTCGATGCCGTCGGGACGGAACTCGCCCTGCACCACCCGGCCGGAGCCGACCAGGGCGCCGAGCGCGGTGGCCGCCCGCTCCGACGTGATGCCGTAGCGGCCGGCGAGCTGGGCGGTCGTGAACGGGCCGTGGGTGCGGGCGAACCGGCCCACCAGGTCGACCAGCGGCGCCTCCACCGAGTCGGTGAAGACCGTGGGCAGCCCCACCGGGACCGCCACGCCCAGGGCGTCGCGCAGGCGCCCGGCGTCCTCGGCGGCGGCGACCCGCTCGTCGCCGCCCATGCCGGCCACGAAGGCCCGCCGCTCGGCCACCAGCGTGTCGACCCAGGCCGCGGCCTGGTCGCCCTCGCTGCGGGCGTCGAGCTCGTCGAGCGACAGCGGGCCCAGCCGCCGCAGCAGGTCGTGGGCCTCGTCGGCGTCGCGGGCGCGGCGGCCCTCCACCAGCGACTGCAGCTCCAGCTCCAGGTCGGCCAGCGCTCCCGCGTCGAGCAGCTCGCGCAGCTCGTCGGCGCCGAGGAGGTCGTCGAGCAGGTCGCGGTCCAGCGCCAGCGCCGCCGCCCGGCGTTCGGCCAGCGGGGCGTCGCCCTCGTACATGTAGACCGCGATCCAGCCGAACAGCAGCGACTGGGCGAACGGCGAGGCGTGGGGCGTCTCCACCTCCACCACCCGCACCTTCCGCGAGCGGATGTCGCCCAGCACCTCCCGCAGGGCGGGCAGGTCGAACACGTCGTTGAGGCACTCGCGGGTGGCTTCCAGCAGGATCGGGAAGCTGGGGTAGCGCCCCGCCACCGCCAGCAGGTCGGCCGAGCGCTGGCGCTGCTGCCACAAGGGCGTGCGCCGGTCGGGCCGGCGGCGGGGCAGCAGCAGCGCCCGGGCCGCGGCCTCCCGGAACCGGCTGGCGAACAGGGCCGTGCCCGGCAGCTCGGCCACGACCACGTCGGCCGCATCGTCCGGGTCGACGGTGAGGGCGTCGATGCCGATGCCGGCGTCGTCGAGCGCCTCGGGCAGCCGGATGGCGATGCCGTCGTCGCTCCAGATCATCTCGACCTCGACGCCCCAGCGCTCGGCCAGCCGGGACTTGATGGCCATGCCCCACGGGGCGTGGACCTGGGCGCCGAACGGCGACAGGATGCACACCCGCCAGTCGCCGATCTCGTCGCGGAAGCGCTCGACGACGATCGTCCGGTCGTCGGGCACCGCCCCGGTGGCGTCGCCCTGCTCGTCGAGGTAGGCGACGAGGTTGGCCGCCGCGCTCTCGTCGAGCCCGTGGGCCGTGCGCAGGCGCTCGACGGCCTCGGCCGCCGGCTCGGCCCGCAGCTCCCGGACCAGCGCGCCCAGGGCCCGGCCCAGCTCCAGGGGACGTCCCGGACGGTCGCCGTGCCAGAACGGCATCTTGCCGGGCTGGCCCGGCGCCGGGGTCACGACCACCCGGTCGAACGTGATCTCCTCGATGCGCCACGTGGTGGCGCCCAGCAGGAAGGTCTCGCCCTCCCGGCTCTCGTACACCATCTCCTCGTCGAGCTCGCCCACCCGGGCGCCGTCGGGCAGGAACACGCCGAACAGGCCGCGGTCGGGGATCGTGCCCGGGTTGGTGACCGCCAGCCGCTGGGCCCCGGCCCGCCCCCGCACCACGCCCTCGACCCGGTCCCACACGATGCGGGGCCGCAGCTCGGCGAAGTCGTCGGACGGGTAGCGGCCCGACAGCAGGTCGAGCACGCTGTCGAGCACCTCGTCGGACATCTCGGCGAACGGCGCCGCCCGCCGGACCAGCGCAGCCAGCTCGTCGACCTTCCAATCGTCGAGGGCCACCATGGCCACGATCTGCTGGCACAGCACGTCGAGAGGGTTGCGGGGGTAGCGGGTGGACTCGATGAGCCCGTCGTGCATGCGCTGGACGACCACCGCCGCCTCGAGCAGGTCGTGGCGGTGCTTGGGGAACAGCTTGCCGCGGCTGGGCTCGCCCACCTGGTGACCGGCCCGGCCGATGCGCTGCAGGCCCCGGCTGACGGCACCGGGCGACTCGACCTGCACGACGAGGTCGACCGCGCCCATGTCGATGCCCAGCTCCAGGCTGGACGTGGCCACCAGCCCCCGGAGGCGCCCGGTCTTCAGGTCGTCCTCGATCTGGAGGCGGCGCTCCCGCGACAGCGAGCCGTGGTGGGCCTTGACGAGCTCCTCGACACCCGCGGGCGGCGAGGTGCCGTCCTGCTCGCCCGAGCGGTTCTCGCCCTCGTGCCACAGCTCGTTGAGGCGGGTGGCCAGGCGCTCGGACAGGCGGCGGGCGTTGACGAAGATCAGCGTCGAGCGGTGGGACTGCACCAGCTCGAGCAGGCGGGGGTGGATGGCGGGCCAGATGGACCGGCGCGCCGGCGCGGCGGCGGCGTTGCCCGAGGCGGGCTCGCCCTCGATCACCTGGCCCAGCTCACCCATGTCGTCCACCGGCACCACGACCTCGACGTCGAGGGGCTTGCGCACGCCCGCGTCGACGATCGTGACCGGCCGCTGGCGGGCCCCGGACCCGTCGTCTTCACGGCCCCCCAGGAAGCGGGCCACCACGTCGAGCGGGCGCTGGGTGGCGGACAGGCCGATGCGCTGGGGCGGCGTCTCGCAGATGTCGGCCAGGCGCTCCAGCGACAGGGCGAGGTGGGCCCCCCGCTTGGTGGGGACGAGCGAGTGGATCTCGTCGACGATGACAGCCTCCACGCTGCGCAGCGTCTCCCGCGCCTGGGAGGTGAGCATCAGGTAGAGCGACTCGGGCGTGGTGATGAGGATGTCGGGCGGGGTGCGCAGCATCTGGCGGCGCACGTCGGCCGGGGTGTCGCCCGTGCGCAGCCCGACGCTGGGCTCGCGGAAGGGCTCGCCCAGGCGGTCGGCCGCGGCCCGGATGCCGGCGATGGGGGCCCGCAGGTTCTTGTCGACGTCGACGGCCAGGGCCCGCAACGGGGACACGTACACGATGCGGGTGCCGTCGGGCGCCCCGTCGGGTCGCTCGCCCCGGACCAGGCGGTCGATGCCCCAGAGGAAGGCGGCCAGCGTCTTGCCCGATCCGGTGGGGGCCAGGATGAGCGTGTGGTCGCCCTCGGCGATGGCGGGCCAGCCCTGGCTCTGCGCGGGTGTGGGCGAGGGGAAGCTCGAGTCGAACCACGCCCGCACGGCCGGCGAGAACAGGGAGGTCACCACGCCCCTAAACGTACCGAGGGGGTGTGACAGCGAGACCACCGACTCCGACGATCACGCGCGGGACGGGGCTCGAAACGGATCGAGAGCCGTGCGCCGGGGTAGTGACGCCCGGACGCGAAGAACGGGATCCGGAGTACGGATCCCGTTCACACAGGACAGCCAGGGGGGCGGGGCGGGCGGGCGGACAGGCACCCCGCCCCCAGCTGGCCTGTGTGACTACGCTACCCCACCTCCGGGCGGGACAAACACCGGCAACCCAAAGTTTGGGAAATTTCTCCCCTGACCAGGGTGTGAGCGCCCTGAGAGGTCCGAGGCGGGTCACCAAGTGGCGGGTGATGGTCGTAGTCTTGTGGCGTGGCCGAGTACCAGACCCCCGAGTTCCACCCGGCTTTCGAGGAGTACTGCGAAGCCATCTGGGAGCTCAAGGAGGATGACGTCGCGGTCATCCAGGCCCGCGTCGCCGAGCGCCTGGGTGTGTCCCGGCCGGCCGTCTCCGAGATGATCAAGCGCATGCACGCCGAGGGCTTCGTCGCCCTCGACGGCAGCGCCATCAACCTCACCGCCGACGGGCTGCGGCTGGCCGAGCAGGTCGTGCGGCGGCACCGGCTGGCCGAGCGGCTGCTGACCGACATCCTGGGCCTGTCCTGGGCCGATGCCCACGTCGAGGCGGGCAAGTGGGAGCACGTGATCTCCGAGCCGGTCGAACGGGCCATCAACCGCCTGCTCAAGAACCCGACGACCTGCCCGCACGGCAACCCCATCCCCGGCTCCAGCTACGCCCCGCCCGACCTGGTCGCGCTGTCCGACATCCCGGTGGGCGAGGGCTTCACGGTCACCCGCATCCCCGAGGAGCTCGAGTTCACGCCCGGCCTGCTGGAGTTCCTGGAGGACGCGGCGGTGCAGCCCGACCACACCGGCATCGTGACCGCGGTGTCGCCCGACGGCACGGCCACGGTGGAGATCGACGGGCGCCACGTGGGGATCGGATCGTTCGCCGCCACGAGGATCCTGGTCACGAAGGGACAGGCTCCCGCGGCCGAGGCGACGCCGGCTGCGGCGACGGCGAGCGCGTAGACCGGAGCGCGGCCACCGCGGCCGCGGCCAGGAGCACCAGCCACACCGCCTGGAGCAACCAGTCGGACGCGGCCATGTGGCGGTAGTCCGGTAGGACCGCCCGCCAGGCCCGGTACAGCGGGTTGGCGGTCTGCTCGAAGTCGACGATCAGCGTGCGCCTGCCGGTGAGGACCTCGGTCACCAGCCAGGCCCAGGCCACGACCCCGAAGGCGGCGGTGGCCGCGACCACCATGCGCACGACCCGGGACCGGGCGGCCCACCAGGCGATCGCCAGCACCAGGCACGGGACCACCACCACGACCTGGCGGCCCGGCCACCACCAGCCGTGCATCGTCAGGGCGATCCAGGTGGCGGTGGCCCAGCCCGCGGCCAGCGGTGCGACCAGGAGGGCCCAGCCCGGCGGGCGGCGGCGGAGCAGCACGGCGAGGGCGGGCACGGCGAGCAGGTACCCGGGCATCCAGGCGGCCAGGCCGAAGCCGCGGTCGAGGAGCAGCCCCGCGAGCCGGCGGGACCGGCCGAGGCGGTCCGGGTGGGTGCCCATGACCGTGAGCTCGCCGCCGGTGAAGTGGTCGCCCGAGGCGTAGACGGTCCAGCCCCCGTACAGCACGCGGTGGGCGACCAGGTAGGCGGCACCGGCGCCCGCGAGCCCGGCGAGCAGGCCCAGAGCCGCCCGCAGGCGCCCGGCGCGGGCCAGCAGGACCAGCGCGACGGCGCCGACAGCCGCGGCGACGGGCACGTACTTGACGCCGAGCCACGGCAGGGCCGCGACCGAGACGCCGGCCAGCACCAGGGCACGCCGGGAGAGGGGGCCGGTGAGCGCGGCGATGGCGGCGGTGACCACCAGGGCCGCGGGCAGCTCGGGATAGACCTGGGTGGCGTAGGCGGTCAGCGGCGCGGTCACGCCGAAGGCGAGGACCGTGCCCGCGGCCACCCCGAGCGGGACGGCGAAGCGGCGGTGGGCGGTCCACACGAGCAGGCCCGCCAGGACGCCGGCCAGCGCGGCCAGCGCGGCCTTGGCGGCGACCCAGCCGCCGAGGCCCATGGGGATGGCCAGGACCACGGGCAGCAGCGGATCGTGCGGGCTGATCTCGTGGCCGTCGGGCCGGACCACGGTCTGCACGGGCAGGTCGACCTCGTGGAACGGCCGGTAGCGCTCGGCCGCCAGCTCGTCGTCGATGGCCAGGTCGCGGTCCTCGGCCAGGCTGAGGGCGGACAGCAGGTACTGGGGCTCGTCCGCGGTGAGGCGGGCGCCCCGGGTGGCCCGGGCCGGCAGGGCGACGAGCGCCCAGGCCGTCACCACCAGGCCGACGACGATCGCGGCCCGCACCGGGCGGCTCACGCCCCGGTCCTCCGTGCAGGCGGCATGGCGGTCCAGACTAGCCAAGCCACCCTTCGAGCGTGAAGAATGCCTAACAATGCCCGCTCCGGTCGTGATGCTGCTCCCCGCCCACAACGAAGAGGCCACCGTGGGCGACGTGATCCGGCGGGCACCGGCCACCGTGGCGGGCCATCCGGTGCGGGTGCTCGTGGTCGACGACGGATCGACCGACGCCACCGCGGCGACGGCCGTGGCGGCCGGGGCCGTCGTGCACTCCTCCGGCGCCAACCGGGGATTGGGCGCGGCGGTGCGGACCGGCCTGCGGCTGGCCGTGGAGCAGGGGGCGGCGGCCGTGGCCTTCCTCGACGCCGACGGCGAGTACGCGCCCGAGGAGCTGGCCCGCCTGGTGCGGCCCATCCTGGAGGGCGAGGCCGACTACGTCGTCGGGTCGCGCTTCGCGGGCTCGCCCCGGTCCATGCGGCCCCACCGCTGGCTGGGCAACCACGTGCTGACCGCCTGGGTGCGGCTGCTGGTGCGGCGCTGGGGCGTGCGCGGCGTGACCGACGGGCAGTCCGGCTACCGGGCCCTGTCCCCGCGGGCCGCGGCGGCGGCCGAGATCGTGCACGACTTCAACTATGCGCAGGTCCTGACCCTCGACCTGCTGGGCAAGGGCTTCCGCTACGCCGAGGTGCCGATCAGCTACCGCTTCCGGCGCCACGGCCGTTCCTTCGTGCGGCTGGTCCCGTACCTGCGCCAGGTGGTCCCCGCGGTGCGCATGGAGCTGCGCTAGT
>DATBGF010000316.1:0-1745 GCA_036558145.1 Acidimicrobiales bacterium | reverse complement strand
CGGAGTGCATCAACTGCGACGCGTGCCTCCGCCACTGCCCGTCGCAGTTCGGGGCCATCTTCAACCACGGCCCCGACGTCGTGATCCTCCCCGAGCTGTGCTCGGGCTGCGACAAGTGTCTCCCGGCGTGCCCCGTGAACTGCATCTATCCCTTCCCCGAGTGGGAGGCGGCCGGCTACCCGACCGAGTGGTGGGACGAGCCGCTCTCCGACAACGATCCCTACGCATGAGGAGCCTCAAGTGACCGAACCTTCGTCGCCGCCCGCCGCTGCGCTTTGGCCGGCTCCTACTCGCTCCGCTCGACAATCGGTGCTCCGGCGGCCCGGCGGCGCACGGCAAAGCCGGACGCCGCCGCTGTGACCGCACTGTTGCCTGGTGCCGAGCCCTGGTCGGCGCCGGGTGGCCCGGCCGGAGCCCTCTGCCTCCACGGTTTTACGGGCAGCCCGGCGTCGATGCGGCCCGTGGCCCTGGCTCTCGCGGCCGCTGGCTTCACCGTCGAGCTGCCGCGCCTGCCCGGCCACGGCACCACGGTGGACGACATGATCACCACGGGCTGGGCCGACTGGACGGCAGCCGCCGAGACCGCGTACGCGGACCTGGCGGCGCGCTGCGAGCGGGTCGTGGTGGCCGGCCTGTCGATGGGCGGCTCGCTGACGCTGTGGCTGGCGGCCCGGCATCCGGAGATCGCCGGCATCGTGTGCATCAATCCGGCGGTCGTCCCGCAGCAACCCGAGGTCCTCGACATGGTGCGCGGGATGCTGGCCGAGGGCGAGGACCGGCTGCCCGGCGGCAGCTCCGACATCGCCGACCCGGACGCCGTAGGAAACGCCTATCCGCAGACGCCGCTCGGGCCACTCGTGTCGTTCATGGAGGGGCTGGACGCCCTGCAACCCGATCTGGGTCGGATCACGAGCCCGCTGCTGCTGATGACGTCGCCCAACGATCACGTGGTTCCGCCCACCGACTCGGACGCCCTGGCTGCCGCCGTCAGCGGCCCGGTGGAGCGAGTCACCCTCGAGCGCAGCTACCACGTGGCCACGCTCGACTACGACCGCGAGCTCGTCGCCGAGCACGCCGTGGCCTTCGCCCGCAAGACCACCGCGGCCTGAGCCTCGGTGCCGGTCAGGCCCCCGCTAGCGTCCCCGCCGTGATCGCCGCCGTCTGGGCCTTCATCCCGAGCCCGGATTCGGGCGCCATCCACATCGGCTCGCTGCAGTTGCGGGCCTACGGGTTGATGATCGCCCTCGGCGTGATCGCCGCCGTCTGGCTCAGCGGGCGCCGGTTCGCCGCCCGCGGCGTGGCGACGCCTGAGGACGCCTCCGCCATTGCGCTGTGGGCGGTGCCGGCTGGCATCATCGGCGCCCGCATCTACCACGTCATCACCGACCCCGAGCTCTTCAAGGGCCAGTGGTACCGCGTCTTCTACATCTGGGAGGGCGGCCTCGGCATCTGGGGCGGCATCGCCCTCGGCGTCGCCGTCGGCCTCTGGGTGGCGCACCGCCGGGGGATCCCGATGCTGCCGCTGCTCGACGCCGTGGCGCCGGCCCTGGCGCTGGCGCAGGCCATCGGCCGCTGGGGCAACTACTGGAACCAGGAGCTGTTCGGGCGACCCACCACGCTCCCGTGGGGCCTCGAGATCGACATCCAGAACCGGCCCGACGGGTACACCCAGTACGCCACCTTCCACCCGACGTTCCTCTACGAGTCGTTGTGGAACCTGGCGCTCTGCGGCGTGCTGCTGCTCA
>DATBGF010000315.1:0-2769 GCA_036558145.1 Acidimicrobiales bacterium | reverse complement strand
CGTCGACGAGCTGACCCCGGTCGCCCGCCGGCTTGGCTGCAGCGACGAGCTGCGCAACGCGCTCTCCATCATGGAGCGTGGTCCGAGCTACATCCGACAGCGTGAGGTTATTGCCGCGGGGGGCGCCATGACCGACGTCGTAGACAGCCTGGTCGAGGAGCTCCGCACCGATCGCCTGACGCCCACACCAAAGCCAGCCATACCGTGACTCTCGATCTCTCCGCGTTCCTGGCCACCCACAACCCCGAGCTCATCCACCTGCGGCGCCACCTCCACGCCCACCCCGAGCTCGGCAAGGCCGAACGCCAGACCACCGCCCTGGTCGCCCGCCGCCTGGAGGCCGTCGGGCTCCGGCCCCGTCTGCTGTCGACGGGCACGGGACTGATCTGCGACATCGGCACCGGCGACGGGCCGACGGTGGCGCTGCGGGCCGACCTGGACGCCCTGCCCCTGCAGGACGAGAAGGACGTGCCCTACCGCTCGACTGTGCCCGGGGTCTGCCACGCCTGCGGCCACGACGTCCATACCACCATCCTGCTCGGGGCCGGCCTGGCCCTGGCCCAGCACGCCGACCGGCTCCCGGGGCGGGTCCGGCTGGTCTTCCAGCCGGCCGAGGAGTGCCTGCCCGGCGGGTCGATCGACGTCATCGGCGACCGGGTGCTGGACGGGGTCAGCGTCATCTACGCCCTGCACTGCGATCCCAAGCTGGAGGTCGGGCGGCTCGGGGTCCGGGTCGGGGCCATCACCGCCGCCTCCGACCTGGTCGAGGTCCACCTGACCGGCCCGGGCGGCCATACCGCCCGTCCGCACCTGACCGCCGACCTCGTGTATGCGATCGGCAAGGTGGTCACCGACCTCCCGGCGACCATGTCACGGCTGGTCGACACCAGGGCCGCCCTCAACATCACCTTCGGGGCCATCGAGGCCGGGACCGTCCACAACGCCATCCCGACGACCGCGGTCGCCCGGGGCACCCTGCGGGTGCTGGACCGGGCCGTCTGGGGAGAGGCCCAGAAGCTGGTCGAGCGGATCCTGGAGGCCACCGTCGGGCCCTACACCCAGCTCACCTACCGGCTGGACTACCAGCGTGGCGCCCCCCCGGTGGTCAACGACGAGGAGGCCACCGCCGTCTTCGCCACCGCCGCCCGCACCGCCATCGGCGACGAGGCCGTCCTCAACGCCCCCCAGAGCATGGGCGGCGAGGACTTCTCCTGGTACCTGGAGGAGATCCCCGGCTCCATGGCCCGCCTGGGCGTCCGCATCCCCGGGACCGACCTCGACATCCACGCCGCCTCCTTCGACGTCGACGAGCGCTGCATCGCCGTGGGCGTGCGGATCCTGGTCGAGACTGCCATGCAGGCGCTCGACCACTACGACGCCGACGCCGAGCCCGGCGGCGGCCGTTTGCGCGCCGTCCCCCCGGGCAGAGTGGGCGTCGGGAGGTGACCCCATGACCACCGACGCCGGTTCCGGGTTCGACAACCAGGCCGCCAACCGCGACGCCGCCGCCAACCGCGACGAGATCATCGAGGAGGAGTCCCGTCACGTGGCGGACGGCGAGCCCGACGACGCCGTCGGCGACGAGGTCGGCGAGGAAGCCCGCGAGCGCAAGCAGGTCCACGACGAGGTCAACGAGGCGTTCTAGCGCTTCCCGATGTGGGTGGGGGACTGTGGAAACCCGCCGCCACGTTCCCGGCTCGGCGGCTACCCCCCAACGGGGCTCCCGCCATCGGCGAGGGTCCCGCCGGCCACCGTTCCGACCCGCCTGCCGCCGCCGACAGGGGTCGAACTGGGCGTTAGGTCGGCGGCATCGGGACCGGGCGGGCCGGCTGCTCGCGGTGGATGACACTGAGGGAGTAGCGCAGGAGGGCGTCGCCCCGGTTGCGGTAGGCGTGGGGCCGGTCGGCCACGAACGCGACCGCGTCCCCGGCCCCGACGCGGTGGGGGACCCCGTCCAGCTCCAGGGTGAGCTCGCCCTCGATGACCAGCAGCAGCTCCCGGGTCCCCGACGGATGGGCCTCGGACCCGTACCCGTCCCCCGGCAGCATCCGCACGTCCCAGAGCTCGACCTGCTGCGAGGTCCCCGACCCGACCAGCAACCGGGCCGCGCTGCCCTGCTGCCCCCCGGTCCAGAGCGTCACCGCCTCCTCGGCCCGCACGACCCGCGCGCTCGGCACCTCGGGAGCCTCGACCAGGCTGGCCACCGAGACCCCGAGGGCGGTGGCGAGCCGGCAGATCGTGGCCACACTCGGGTTCGTCCGCACCTGCTCGATCTGGGACAGCATCCCCTTGCTGACCCCCGACCTGGTCGCCAGGTCCTCCAGCGTCCAGGCCAGCCGCGTGCGGTGCCCCCGCACGTTGCGGCCCACCGCCGCGTTGACGTCGTCCGGTTCCGGCACCGATCCACTCCCGAGTATCAATAAATTGGTCGACAGGTTCAGTATAGTGGAGTACACTGTATTGAACCAAGAGTTCACTGTACTGGTATCTCCCTGCTGAGGACCAGTACACGAAGCCCGGAGCGGTCCATGGAACTGATCTGGCTCGTCCTCGCCCTGCTCGTCGTCGACCTGGCCGCGATCCTCTTCGCCGTCGACACCCGCCCCGGCTTCGAGCACTCCCCGCGCCCCTGGGTCCGCTCGGGTCGCCCTTGAACTTCGGGGTTCCGCTCGGGCTGAGCTCGGGCCTGTGCTGGGGCGCGGCCGACTTCTTCGGCGGCATGCAGTCCCGGCGCCTGCCGGCGCTGACGGTCGCGTTCTGGAGCCAGGT
>DATBGF010000314.1:0-17198 GCA_036558145.1 Acidimicrobiales bacterium | reverse complement strand
AACAGTCCCCCGCCGACCAGCGGCAGCAGCGCCAGCCGCTCGACCCCGTGCAGCACGGACCGGACCGGCGGCCACTCGACCAGCCGGGCCCGGACGGTCCACAGCTTGGCCAGCAGCAATGGGATGGACGCCGTGCCGGTCGTCACGTGCAGGCCCTGGGTCACCCGGTACAGGCCCGCGGGCCGGGCCGGCGGCGTGAACCACGCGGGCGGGTCCTGGAGCAGGTGCGACCACAGCCCGGTGGCGAAGCAGACGCCGAACGTCACGCCCAGCGCGAGCCCGAGCCACGCCGCGGTGCGCTCGTCGGGTTCTGCTACGGCCGAGCGACCCATCACCCAGCGTTCGGCTACGGCCGAGCGACCCATGCGAACCACCGACCGGCCCGGCACTCGATGCCGTCGACCCGCAGGCCTGCGGCGGTGGCAACCCCGGCCACGTCGCCGGCGGCCAGGCGGGCCCAGGGGAACCAGGGGCCGGCCTCACCACCCGCCTCCAGCCGCACGGTGAGCGGGCCGGACGGGGCGCCCGGCGCGGCGACCTCGGCCACCACCCGCCCGCCCGGCCTCACCAGCGCGGCGCAGCGGCGGAACAGCGCGCGGGGATCGCCGCCGATGCCGACGTTGCCGTCCAGCAGCACCACCGAGCCCCAGCGGCCCTCTCCCGGCAGCGGGTCGAACACGGACCGGCGCAGCGCGGGCGCCCGGCGGCGGGTGGCCTCGTCCACCGCCCGCGGGCTCGGGTCGACGCCCATGGCCACGCGGCCCTCGCCCGCCAGTGCCGCGACGATCCGTCCGGGCCCGCAGCCCACATCGAGGACCGGGTCGTCCAGGCGGGCCAGCAGCTTGCGCTCGACCAGGTCGGCGGCCGCCCACCAGCGCTGCGGCGCCAGGTCGACCTGCTCGCCCGCGTCCGTCACGAGCGTCGCGGCCATCACCGGACCGCCAGGCGGCGCACGGTGGCGGCGAACGCGGTGTCCGGTGCGGCGGCCGCGACCGCGAGGGCGTCGGGCCAGGTGTCGACGTCGCGGCGGCAGGGGAGCAGGCGGGTGCGCAGGCCGAGGGCCGCCAGCCGGTGGGCCTGGCGGGCGCCGGTGTCGGGCGTGCTGGTGGGCACGCCCACGAACGCCAGCGGGTGGCGCCGCCGCAGGCCGAGGCCCCACCAGCCCCCGTCCTGGGCCGGGCCCAGCACCGCGTCGACCCCCGGGGCCGTCAGCGCGGTCATGGCCCCGACCAGGTCCCGCGGGCCGACCTGCGGGGTGTCCATGCCGATCTGCACGGCGGGCCCGGCTGCGTGCGCCCAGGCCGCGGCGAGGCGGTCCGCCAGGCTGCCGCGGCCCTGGTCGATCACCCGCACGCCCGGCGGGCACCAGGCGCCCGGCCGCCCGTCGAGCGCCAGGACGACCCGGTCGGCCCCGGCGGCGCAGGCGGCGGCGAGCGTGTCGGCCAGCGCGGCGGCTGCCACGGCCGCGGCGTCGGCGGGCGAGCACGGCGGGCACAGCCGGGTCTTGACCCGCCCGGGGACGGGCTGCTTGGCGATGACGATGATGTCCACGGGGCCGGTGTAGGACGGCGGGGCGCGTCCGGCGGCTCGCACGGCCGGTTGTTTCGCCGTTCGTAAGGGCTGCCGGCCGTTCGGGGTCTTAGCCTCGACGGGGTGATGGACGGCCCCGACCGGATCCTCGTCGTCGACGACGACGCCACCGTGGCCGAGGTCGTCGGCCGCTACCTGGAGCACGAGGGCTTCACGGTGGAGACCGTGGCCGACGGCCGGGTGGCGCTCGACCGGGCCCTGGCCGAGCCGCCCGACCTGGTCGTCCTCGACCTGATGCTGCCGGGCATGGACGGCCTGGAGGTCTGCCGGCGGCTGCGGGCGCTGGCGCCGGTCCCCATCGTGATCCTCACGGCCCGGGGCCAGGAGAGCGACCGCATCATCGGCCTGGACATCGGCGCCGACGACTACGTGGCCAAGCCGTTCTCGCCCAAGGAGCTGGTCGCCCGGGTGCGAGCCGTGCTGCGCCGGGCCCGCGGCCCGCTGGCGGCCCCGCCGGGCACGCCGCGCACGCTGGTCGACGCCGAGCTGGAGGTGGACGTGGCCGCCCGCCAGGCCCGGCGCCACGGCGAGGTCGTGTCGCTCACCGCCCGGGAGTTCGAGCTGCTGGCGTTCCTGGCCCGCCATCCCCGCCAGGCGTTCAGCCGGGAGGAGATCCTCGACCAGGTCTGGGGCTACCGCTACGGCGACACGTCCACGGTGACGGTCCACGTGCGTCGCCTGCGCGAGAAGATCGAGCCCGACCCCTCCCACCCCCGCCGCATCGCCACGGTCTGGGGCGTCGGCTACCGCTGGGAGCCCACGACCGTGGAGGTGGCCCCGTGAGCCGCCCCCGCCCCCGCCCCCGCCACGTCGCCGCGGTCTGGGGCTGGGAGGGCATCGGGGTGGAGGTGGCATCGTGAGCCGCGAGGTGCGGGTCGTCGTGGCGGGCCTGGCCGTCGCCGTGGCGTCGGCCGTAGTGTTGGGCTTGCCGGTCCGGGACGCGCTGGTGCTGATGGTGGCCAGCTTCGGGGTGGCGCTCGTGGCCTACCTGGTGGGCCGGGCGTTGCTGCGGCGGTCCCGTAGCCCCGTGGTGGTGGCGCTCATCCCCACGGCGGCCATGGGGTTGGGACTGCTGGTGGCGGCGTGGGCCATGTTCGTGTCCAGCCATGATCTGTCGGCCCTGGTCGTGGTGGTGGTCAGCGCCGGGACCGCGGGGCTGCTGGGCGCGCTCGCCCTGGCGACCGAGCTGGAGCGGGCCCGGCGGAGGGCCGACGCCGCGGTCGCCCGGGAGCGTCGCCTGGAGCGCAGCCGCCGGGAGCTGGTGGCCTGGGTCAGCCACGACCTGCGCACGCCGCTGGCCGGGATCCGGGCGCTGGCCGAGGCGCTGGACGACGGCATCGTCGACGAGCCCGCCGAGATCCGGCGCTACCACGCCCGGCTGGTGACCGAGGCCGAGCGGCTGGCGCGGCTGGTCGACGACCTGTTCGAGCTGTCCCGCATCCAGGCCGACGCGCTGTCGCTCAGCCTGGAGCCGGTGCCGCTGGGTGAGCTGGTGTCGGACGTGGTGGCCTCGGCCGCGGTGGTGGCGGAGGCCAAGGGGGTGCGCGGCCCGGTGTTCTCGCCCGTGCCCGTGCCCGAGGTGGCCGGATCCCCGGCCGAGCTGGCCCGGGTCGTCGGCAACCTGCTCGACAACGCCATCCGCCACACCCCGGCGGGCGGGACCGTCGAGGTCGACCTGCGCAGCGAGGACGGCGTGGCCGAGGTCTCGGTGCGCGACGGGTGCGGCGGCATCCCCGATCCCGATCTGGACCGGGTGTTCGACCTCGCCTACCGCGGCGACCACGCCCGCACGCCCGGCGCCGCGGGCGGAGCCGGCCTCGGCCTCGCCATCGCCCGCGGCCTGGTCGAGGCCCACCGGGGCGACATCGCCGTGTGCAACGAGCCCGGCGGCTGCCGCTTCACCGTCCGCCTGCCGCTGGCCTGAGCCGCCGCTACCAGGGCGAGGCCAGCAGCGCCTGGAGCGCCATGGCCAGCAGCGCCTGGGCGACGAGCCACCAGCGGCGGTGGCCGGGGGCGACCACCGCCAGCAGCGGGACGAACAGGAGCCAGATCCGCTCGACCTCGCCCCGGGCCATCTGGGACACGTCGGCCAGCGCCACCATCGCCAGCGCCGCCCCCGCGAGCACGAGAACGCGGTCCCGCCGCGCCCAGGCCAGCGCCAGCCCCACTGCCACCGCCGGTCCGGTGGCGAGCGCCAGCGCTCCCGGGTTGCCCACCAGCGTGAGGTAGAGCGCGGGGCGCTGGCCGGCGATGCCGGTCCAGTAGCGCGCGCTCGTGGCCGTGAGCCCGGCGGGCCACCAGAAGCCCAGCGTCGCGGCCAACCCCAGCGGGACCAGGGCGCCGGCCGCCAGCGGGCGCAGCGCCCGCCGCCCGCCCACGGCCAACGCGATGGGCACGACCAGCGCCATCCCGTACGTGCACAGCAGGCCCACGCCCAGGACCAGGCCGGCCGCGACGCGATGGCGGCCGGCGGCCAGCGCCACCGCGGCGGCGGCGATGGCGGCGAACAGGGCGTCGACCGACGTCGCAGCCCAGACCGCCGCGGGCAGGAGGACCAGGGCGGGGGCGGCGCGGCGGGCCGCGGCTTCGCCCGCGACCGTGCGGGTGGCGGCGAGGGCCAGGGCGACCGCCGCGCCCCACGCGGCGACGACCAGCGCGGCGAGCCAGCCCGCGCCGCTGAGGCCGATCCGGTCGAGCAGCCAGGCCAGCGCGACCGGGCCGGGCGGGTGGCCCTGGACGTGGACCGGGAGGCCGGGCAGGTCCGCCACGTAGGTCCGCAGGAACCTCGGGAGGTCACCCACCCGGGCCGCGAACGGCTCGTACTCGTGGCGGGTGGTGAGCGGGGCGGTGAGCCGGTCCCAGCCGGCCGACGCCGCCAGGGACGTGGCCCACAGCGACGCGGCCAGCCCCGCCAGCGGCGGGACCCGGCGCCACGGGAGCGAACCGGCGACGCCGGGGCCGAGCGCCACGACCACCACCGCGACCAGCGCGGCCGGGGCCAGGCCGCCCACGACCGGAGCGTGCCAGCGGCCCATGAGCGGGGCGGCCCGCAGGGCGACCCCGGAGCCCGCCACCCGCCAGGTCCCCCAGGCGAGTGCCACCGTCACCAGGACCGCCCACGCGGCCGGCACCCAGACCGTCCCGGCCCGGGCACCCATCTGCTGCCCCGGGCCCCGGACGGCTGTGGTCGCCACCCCGGGAACCTACGAGCCGGCCCCGGCCCGGACGGGCGAGCGGGCCGGGAGTTTCGCACCCTGTAAGGCGGGGCGTGCCTAGCGTCGCCGGGGTGACGGTGGACGTGATCTTCCCGGTGCTGGACGAGGCCGCGGCGCTGCCCGGCGTGCTCGCCGCGGTGCCCGCCGGCTACCGGGCGATCGTGGTCGACAACGGCTCGACCGACGGGTCCGGCGACCTGGCCCGGCGGTGGGGAGCGACCGTCGTGGTCGAGCCCCGGCGGGGGTTCGGCGCCGCCTGCGCGGCGGGCCTGGCCGCGGCCACCGCGCCGGTCGTGGCCTTCTGCGACGCCGACGGGTCCCTCGATCCCGGGGACCTGCCGGCGGTGGTCGCCCCCCTGACGGCGGGGGCCGCGGACCTGGTCCTCGGCGCCCGCCGTCCCACCACCCGCGGGGCCTGGCCCCTGCACGCCCGGCTGGCCAACCGCTACCTGGCCCGACGCCTGCGGCGGGACACGGGCCTCGCGCTCAGCGACATCGGGCCGATGCGGGCGGCCCGCCGCGAGGCGCTGGCGGGGCTGGGGATCGAGGACCGCCGGTTCGGCTGGCCGCTGGAGATGGTCGTGCGGGCCGCGGCCGGCGGCTGGCGGGTGGCCGAGGTGGACGTCGCCTACGCGCCCCGCACCGGCCGGTCCAAGGTCACGGGGACGGTCCGCGGCACGCTGCGGGCCGTGCGGGACATGGGCGCCGTGCTACGGGCGGATCACAGCTGCCAGCAGACCTCGGTCTCGACGGCCTCGGGGTTCTCGTCGTCCCAGTCGCCGTAGATCTCCCAGCGGGGCCCGACCACCTCGTGGCCCTCGGCCTCGCACCACTCGCGCACGGCCTGGTGGGCCTCCGCCAGCTTGTCGTAGCCGCCGCGGTGCACGGTGCGGGCCACCTTGGCCGCGGGGAGGACCGACGCCTGCACCCGTCCCTCGCCGGGGAACGGGCCGGTGACGATGACGCCGACCTCGACGTTGGGTTGGCCGTCCTTGTAGAGGATCACGTTGTGGCCGTCGAAGCGCAGCCCCTCCTCGCGGCGCAGGAAGTCCCACACCTCGTCGAAGGCGTCACCGGCCTCGGCGGGCAGGTCGGGCCAGGTGGTGGACAGCGCCACCACCGCGGTCGGCTGCTCCGGGGCCTCGATCACCTCGATCTCATAGCCCATGGGCGCCAGAGATTAGGTGCTAGACGACCAGCTCGCTCTTCGTCCGGCCCTTGGACGACCAGTAGCTGTCGGTGCGGCCGAGCCGGAAGCGCTCCGGCTTCTCCCGGTCGGTGAGGATGTCGGTCTCCAGCCACAGCCGCTTCAGGTGGCGGATCCTGCCCGCCTCGCGGTCGTCGGTATAGCCGTCCCGGCCGTGCAGCACGTGGTAGTTGTTCACGAACTGCATGTCGCCCGCCTGCATGCCCATGGCCACCCGGTACTGGGGATCGGCGCACATCGCGTCGAGCCGGTCCAGTGCCTCCCGGGCCTCGGGCGAGATCTGCGGGGCATCGTGGTGGCGCCGGGACGCCTCGATGTAGGGCCGGATGTACCGCACGAACAGCCGGTAGCCGCGGCGGGAGAAGACGGGCATCGTGTACCAGGCCTTCGCCCCGGGGGCGTGCTCGCCCCGCAGGTCGTAGGGGAAGGGCTCGTACAGCAGGGCGGCCAGGTCCGGGTCCTCGCGCACGAGGTCGTTGTGGATGCTGACGGCGTTGGCCACGAGGCTGTCGCCGCCCGACGCCCCGGCGTCCAGGCAGAACAGGCCCACCAGGTCGGAGCCGTCGGAGTGGAACGGCAGCGGGACGCCGCCCAGCTCGTTGCCCCGGGCGGTGGGGTCGTTCAGCGCCCGGCCCTGGTCGGTGACGTCGCCGAGCAGGTGGCCCTTGGCGTTCTGCGGCCACGGCCTGCCCAGGTGCATGCCCACGCCCCAGTAGATGGCCGAGGCCCGCTCCTTGCTGTAGCGCTCGACCGGCACGCCCCGGATCAGCACCATGCCGAGGCCGTTGATCAGGTCCTCCTCGATGCGGGCCAGCTCGGGCGCCAGCGTGGGCAGCGGGAACAGCTCGCGGGTGATGTCGAGGACGTCGTCGACCTTCGCCTCGGCGTGGACCAGGGCGGCATCCAGCTCGGCCACGTGCTCGTCGGTCAGCCCGAAGATGTAGCGGTCGCCGACCTCGTCGGTGCGCCACTCGCAGTTCGTCTCCAGTGCCTCCGGCGGGACCTTGCTCATCGCGCACCTCCTGGGGCGGGCTGGGGGCCGCGGATCAGGCGGCCGGGCAGCGGGCCGGTGGCCTCGCCGTTCTCGTAGGTGACCTGGCCGGCGGCGACCGTGGCCACGTAGCCCTCGGCCTGCTGGACCAGGCGCCGGCCACCGGCGGGCAGGTCGTGCCACATCTCCGGGCGCCGGGCCACGAGGGCGTCGAAGTCGATCACGTTGACGTCGGCCCGGTAGCCGGGGGCGAGCACGCCCCGGTCGTGCAGCCCGACCGTGCGGGCGGTGTCCCGGGTGTGCTGGCGGATCAGGTAGGGCAGCTCGAGGCGGCCGTGGTCCCGGTCCCGGCCCCACAGGGCCAGCAGGGTGGTGGGGAACGAGGCGTCGCAGATCGTGCCCAGGTGGGCCCCGCCGTCGCCCAGGCCGGGGACGGTATGGGGATGGGCGAGCATCTCGCCGGCGGCGTCGAGGTTGCCGTCGGCGTAGTTGAGCAGCGGGACGTAGAAGAACGCCCGCCCCTCGTCGGCGATGAGGTGGTCGTAGGCCAGGTCGAGCGGATCGCGCCCGTCCCGCTCGGCCCGGGCGGCCAGGCTGGTGGCCGGGTCGGGCTCGTAGTCGGGCGGGTCGCCCAGCTCGTACATGGCGCCGAAGCCGTCGAGCAGCCGGCCGGAGCGCCGCTCCTGGTCCCGCTTCCAGCGGGCCGAGGCCAGCACCCGCTCCCGGAACTCGGGATCCCGCAGGATGGCGACCTGCTCGGCCAGCGGCAGGGTGTTGATCTCGCGGTACGCCGGGTTGGTCAGGAACGGGTGCAGCGTGCACTGCAGGCCGAGCAGCAGGCCCACGGCCCGGGCCGCCACCTGGGCGGACATGGCCACGCCCTCGGCGTTGGCCTGGGTCAGAAGCTCCAGCTGGCGGCGCCAGCCGTCGCCCCGGGCCTGGACCAGGGAGAACGACAGCGGCCGCCCCGACTCCTCGGCCATGCGCCGGAAGATCCCGAACTCGGCGTCGACGTCCCCGAAGTCGGACACGACCTGGAGCACGCCCTGGCCGGTGGCGCCGATGGCGTTGGCGATGCCGACCAGCTCGTCGGCCCCGGCGGTGAGCGTGGGCGTGGGCTCACCCCGGCTGGT
Source organism: Acidimicrobiales bacterium (assembly GCA_036558145.1). Taxonomy (GTDB): domain Bacteria; phylum Actinomycetota; class Acidimicrobiia; order Acidimicrobiales; family VFJN01; genus ZC4RG19. The sequence goes on along the minus strand of DATBGF010000314.1, from coordinate 9,062 downwards.
GCGGTGGTTGAGCGTGCGGGAGGTGGTGAAGCCCAGGGCGCCGGCCTGCACGGCCTCGGCGGCCAGGCGGGCCATGGCCGCGATGTCCTCGGGCGTCGCGGTCTCCCGGGCCGCGCCCCGCTCGCCCATGACGTGGAGGCGCAGGGCGCCGTGGGGCACCTGGAGGGCCACGTCCACGTCGAAGGGCCGGCCGTCGATCACGTCCATGAACTCGGGGAACGACTGCCAGTTCCAGTCCAGGCCCTCGGCCAGGACGACGCCGGGGATGTCCTCGACGCCCTCCATGAGCTCGATGAGCCGGTCGTGGTCCTGGGGGTGGACCGGGGCGAAGCCGACGCCGCAGTTGCCCACGACCACGGTGGTCACGCCGTGCCAGGACGAGGGGATCATGCGCTCGCCCCAGGACGCCTGGCCGTCGTAGTGGGCGTGGATGTCCACGAAGCCGGGCGTGACCAGCAGGCCGTCGGCGTCGATGGTGCGCTCGGCGGTGCCGTCGACACGGCCCACGGCGGTGACCACGCCGTCCTTCACGGCCACGTCCGCGGTGCGGGCCTCCTCCCCGGTGCCGTCGAGGACGGTGCCGCCCCGGATGATCAGATCGTGCTCACTCATCGGTTCTCACTCTCGCAGTGCGGGAAGCAGTTCGGTGGTGATCAGGGTGGATGCGGTGCGGGCCTCGTCCCGGTCGGCGCCGAAGCTCGACCCGGTGAGGACGAAGCGGTCGATGCCGAGGGCGGCCAGGCCCAGGAGCCGCTCGGCGCACACGTCGGGCGGGCCGACCACCGCGAAGCGGTCGACGAAGTCCGGGGAGAGGGGCGCGGTGTGGGCGGCCCGGTTGGAGAGGTGCTCGTGGCTGTCGTAGCGGCGGCCCACCTCGGCCACGACCTCGCGGTCGCCGCCGGCCAGCCCTGCGCCGGTCGAGCCGGGCATGGAGGAGAAGTGGGCGAAGGCGGCCACGCCCCCGGCGATCAGGCCCCGGGCCACGTCGAGGTCGGGATGGCAGCCCACGTTGACGTAGGTGCCGATCGACAGCGCCCCGGGGTCGCGCCCCGCTCCGGCCGCGGCCTTGCGGGCCAGGTCGACGGCCCACGCCATGCGGTCGGGATCGGCGCCCACGCCCAACGTGATGCGCTCCGCCAACCGGCCGCCCAGCTCGATCATGCGGGGACCGGAGCAGGCGATGTCGAGCGGGACCTTGGGCTGGCGGGCCCGCTCCAGCCAGCGCAGGCGGCTCTCGAACCCGTTGCAGTCGACCGTGCCGCCGCCCAGGTAGGCCTGCACGTCGGCGGTCAGCGCGCCGAACCGGTCCACCGGCATGGGCTTGAGCCCGAGGTGGAACAGCGCCGTGTCGCCCCGGCCGATGCCGAGCACGAAGCGCCCGCCCGAGGCCTCCTGCACGGTGGCGGCCACCGTGGCCAGGGCGGCGGGGTGACGGGTGTAGGCGTTGGTGACGCCGGTGGCGAACTGGATCGTCGTGGTGGCCTCGGCGGCCAGGGCGATGGCCACGAACGGGTCGCCCACCAGGTTCTGCGAGTCCGTGAACGTGACCCCGTCCCAGCCCTGGTCCTCGGCCCGCTGGGCCTGGGACACCGCCGACCGCGGCTCGGGGATCCGCATGGTCCACAGCTCCATGGTCCGACCCTATAATTGAACGGTGTTCGAATCAAACGCTGTTCAGAAGCCGACGGCCACCAAGTGGGGTGACCGGGAGCAGCGTCGCATCGACATCCTCGACGCCGCCCGGAAGCTGATCGCCGAGCGCGGCTACCTCGAGCTGAACATGCGGGACCTGGCCGCGGGCGCGGGGGTGAGCCCGGCCACGCTCTACTCGTACTTCGCCACCAAGGAAGTCCTGTTCGCCACCCTCTACGCCGAGGCCATCCGGGCCCACACCGAGGCGTTCCGGCCCGTGGCCGCGGCCGGCCACGACCTGGTCACGCTGCTACGGCACGTGATCGAGGCCTACCTGCCGCTGTACCGGCTCTACGGGCGCCACTTCACGCTGTGGTCCGAGCTGCGCCGCGACGCCGACACGAAGTCGTCCCGGGTGCCCAAGGACCTGGTGGCCGAGCTGCGGGCCGCCACCGTCGAGCACAACCGGGTGGAGATGGACGCCATCCGGGCCGCGGCCGCCCGCGACGGGCGCCGGGTGGTGGACGACCGCGTGGTGCCCAGCTTCGTGTGGTCGGTGCTCAACGGCCTCGGCGACCACTTCGCCAGCGAGCGGCGGGCGCTGGACCGCTACCCGGCGGCCACGCTGATCCAGTTCTCGGCCGAGCGCCTGGCGGTCGCCATCTCCGAACCCGACGGGTAGACCTTCGGGCATGACGGATCTCCCCGGCGTCGACCGTCCGCTCACCATCGTGGCCGTGGGGGCCCACCCCGACCCGTTCGACATGCCCTACCAGGCGGGCGGGACCCTGGCGAAGTACGCCAAGCGGGGCCACAACGTCGTCACCGTGTCCGCTGCGTTCGAGGACGAGTGGGCCGACGAGGTGCGGGGCATCGCCGCCCGGCTGGGGGCGAGCCAGGAGTGGCTCGACTTCGAGGAGGGCGCCATCTTCGACGACCCCTCGCACACCCAGCGGATCATGGACCTGCTGCGCCGGCACAAGGCCGACGTCGTGATCACCCACCAGCCCACCGACTACCACCCCGACCACCGGGCCCTGTCCCGAGGTGTGCTCGCCGGCGCGCTGCTGGCCCGGGTGGACGAGATCCGCTCCGACCACGAGCCCCACAAGATCGGCAACCTCTTCTACTCCGAGACCACCAGCGGGGTGAACTCGCAGGGCTCGATCTACGTGGACGTGGAGGAGACCTGGGAGGTCAAGATCGAGGCGCTGCGCCTCCACGCGGGGCTGTCCGAGCGCCGCGGCGTCGCCCACCTGGAGTCGATCGAGCACCTGATCGAGCGCGAGATCGCCACGATGCGCTTCCGGGGCCTGCAGGTGGAGCGGGAGTACTGCGAGGTGTTCGCCCCCGCGCTCAACTACCGCGTGACCTGGGCCCACGAGCTGCTGCCGCTGGCGACGCTCCCCCCGATCGAGGAGTGACCTTCCGCTCCTACCGGCTGTCGGCCGGATAGGTGCCCGACCAGTCCTCGTCGTAGCTCCAGTCCGGCTGCTTGCCGCGGCGTCCCTCGTCCACGGCGACCCTGCCCTCGGCGAGGGACGTCAGCTCCGCCACCAGCAGCGGCTCGACCGGCTCCGTGCTCGCCGCCCGGCGGACGATCTCGTCGAGCCAGCCGTCCACGATGGCCCCCACCACGGCCTGCTGCTGGCGGGCCAGGTTGCAGCGGGCGCTGTCGCCCACCGTGACGAGGGCCTTGGCCAGGGCGTCGAGGTCCTCGCTCCCGCCCTCGCCGCGGCACACGTTCTCCAGCGCGCCGGCGATGATCAGGCCGTCGGCCTTGCACGGCGTGCACTGCCCGCACGACTCGACGGCCAGGAACCGGGCCGCGCCCGCGGCCACGGCGGTCATGTCCCGGCGCTCGCCCAGCACGATGAGGCTGGCCGTCCCGAGGCCGCTGCCCGCGGCCTCCATGGCCTCGTAGGTGAGCGGGGTGTCCAGCAGGGCGGCGGGCAGCGGTGCGGCCGACACCCCCGTGAGCACAGCCTTGGTCGCCCGCTCCTTGGCAGGCCCGCCACCGATGGCGGCGATCGCCTCGCGCACGGTCGTGCCCATGGCCACCTCGCCCACGCCCGGGTGGACCACGTCGCCGGTGACGGTGCACACGATGGTGCCGGGCGACTCGGCGGTCCCGAGCTCACGGAACCAGTCCGCGCCCCGGGCCAGGATGTGGGTCACGTGCGCCAGGGTCTCGACGTTGTCCACCAGCGCGGGAGGCGCCACCGTCTCCGGGCCGGGGCCGGCCATCTCCACGTGCCCGGCGGCGCCGCTGTCGCTGTCCACGTCGGCCTCGTCCTCGACCACCTCGACCACGCCGCGGCGGTAGGGCGGGGCGATGCGGGGGAACGGCGGGCGCCCGTCGACCACCTCCAGCAGGGCAGTCTCCTCGCCGAAGAGGTACTCCGGCGGCCCGCTGACGATGCCGACGGGGATCCCCGTCATCCCGGCCTGGTCCATCTCGGCGACGGCCGCCGCCACCCGCTCGCGCTCCGCCGGCTTGAGGGCGACCACCACGTCGCTCGCGCCCACGGCGTGGGCCGCGATCAGCGCGCCTTCCACCACGGCGTAGGGGTCGGCGTGGAGGATCGCGCGGTCCTTGTAGGTGCCGGGCTCGCCCTCGGCTGCGTTGACCACGACCGTGGTGGGCAGCTCCGGGGACCGGTTGGCCGCGATCGTGCGCCACTTGGCCCCGGTGGGGAACCCGGCGCCACCGCGGCCCCGCAGGCCGGACGCCTCGACCTCGGCGATGACGGTGTCGGGATCGAGGCGGCGGGCGGCGTCGAGCGCCTTGCCGCCCCCGGCCCGGACGTAGGCGTCCAGCGTGGCGAAGGGCTCGGGGGGCAGGACGCGGTTGAGCGTGCTCACGTCGGCGTTCACTCGACGTGCTCGCCCAGGGCCTCGCCCTCCTCGGAGAGGCCCTCGTCCTCCAGGCCCTGCTCGATGGCCTCGCGCCGGGTCACCGGATCGGGGTTCTCCGCCGCCACCTCCTCGGCGATCGCCTCGGCCCGCTGGTGCCGCCGCCGGTCCCGCTCGTCGTCGTGCTGGTCGGACATACCAAAGGGGTACCCGCGGGCTCCCGCCCGATACGCGCCCGCGCTGTCTCGCAGCGCGCGGCCGCCGCTACCGTGCCCGGGGCCATGTCGGATCCGACCCCGCCGCTCCTGCCGCCGCCTCCGCCGCCCCCGCCCGCCCCGCCGGTGGCGCCGGGGCCTCCGGACGCCGGTGAGGTCCCGCCGCCGCCCGACTCGCCGTTCCAGCACGAGTGGCCCCGGTCCCAGCCCTGGCGCTGGGTGATCGCGGGTGTGGCCGCGGTCCTGGTCGTCGCCCTGCTGGCCTGGACGGTCGTGGGCAACGGGGGCCGCTCGTCCCGCCGGGCGGATCCGGCCGGCGGCGACCAGGCCGCGCCCTCGTCCACCGCTCCGCCCGCGCCCGCCACCCAGTCCGACATCGAGGCGGCCGTGGCCGACATCAGCACCTTCGTCGCGCAGGAGGAGGGCGAGCCGTTCAAGCACCCGGTCTCGGTGGAGCTTCTGGGCGAGGGCGACTTCCAGTCCCGGCTGCTCGAGGACTTCGACGACGACCTCGACCTCGTCGAGCAGCAGCAGGTGCTGTACGCCGCACTGGGGCTGATCCCGCCCGACCTGGACCTGGTGGAGGCCATGAAGTCGCTGCTGGGGGCCGGGGTGGTCGGCTTCTACGACCCCGAGACCGGTGCGCTGGTGGTGCGGGGCACGGCGCTCACGCCCTACGTCCGCACGACCATCGCCCACGAGCTGACGCACGCCCTCGACGACCAGTACCACGACCTCGACCGCCCGGAGTACGACGACGCCCAGGACGAGGTCTCCTTCGGCTTCGGCGCGATCGTCGAGGGCAACGCCCGCCGGGTCGAGGCGGCCTACAAGGCCTCGCTCAGCGACGACGAGCAGTTCCAGGCCGACGCCGAGGAGCTCCAGCTGAGCCAGGGGTTCGACTTCGGCTCCATCCCGCCGGTGCTGGTCCAGATGCTGGCCGCGCCCTACCAGCTGGGCCAGACGCTGGTCGACCGCATCGTTGCCGACCGCGGCAACGAGGGCCTGGCTGCCGCGATGGCCGATCCGCCCCACACCAGCGAGCAGGTGATCGACCCGGACGCCTACGAGTCGGGCGAGACCGCGATCGACGTCCCCCACCCCCAGCCCCAGGGCACGCTGGTGGACGAGGGCGCCGTCGGCGAGCTGCTGATCCAGCTGCTGCTGGCGCCTGCGATCGGCGGCGACGACGCCCGCCAGGCGGCCGACGGCTGGGGCGGCGACTGGGCCGTGACCTGGCGCGACGGCGACCGCTCGTGCGCCGCGGTCACGATCGTGGGCGACGACGTGAACGACACCGAGGAGCTGCGCCAGGCCTTCGACCACTGGGCCCAGGGCCGCGACGGCGTCACCATTCCGCCCAGCGGCGGCGGGGCGTTCACGGTCCAGTCCTGCGCCTAGGGATGCGGTCTAGGGACCGAGGGCGGCGTCCACCGCGTCGCGGGCGCTGTTGGCCGCCACGCAGCCGGGGATGGACCAGCCGTCGCCCACGGTGACCACCCGGGTCCCGGCCAGCAGGGCGTGGGCGATCTCCGACAGGGTGCCGTAGGCGCCGGGCAGGGCGATGACGGCGTCGGCGTCCATCACCACCAGGGCGTTGCGGGTCTCGCCCAGGCCCGTCGGGACCGCCACGGTGACGTACGGGTTGGCCTCGGACCGCTTGGCGCCGGGGAGGATGCCGACCGTGACGCCGCCGCTCAGCACCGCGCCCCGGCTGGCGGCCTCGGCCACACCCCGCCGGCCCCCGGTCACCACGACGCAGCCGCGCTGGGCCAGGAGCGAGCCGATCTCCTCGGCCGCCGCCACCGTGTCCGGCTCCGCGTCGTAGCCGCCCACCACCGCCACGTGGCGCGCCGGTGAGGTGAGGTCGGTCACGACGGGGCGATGACGTCGTCCCCGAAGCGGCCGAGGACGTCGCCGATGGCGGTGACGTCGTAGGTCAGCGGCGGGATCGCCACCCGGCTCACGCCCAGCTCCGTCAGCCGCCCGATCTCGTCGGCCGCCTTCTGGCCGCCGGCCAGCACGTCGGCGCCACCCGCGGTCACCTCGATGGCGTCGGGATCGCGCCCGGCCTCCTCGGCGGCCTTGCGCATCTCGTCCAGCAGGACCGGCAGGTCGCCCTTGCCCGGGAAGTAGCCGTCGCCGACCCGCCCGGCCCGGCGGGCCGAGGCCTTCGTGTGCCCGCCGATGACGACGGGGACCGAGCCGGCCGCCGGGCGGGGCAGGCTGATGGCCTCGGTGAACTGCACGGTCTCGCCCTCGAAGCTGGGCAGCTCGTCGTGCCACAGCCGGCGCATGGCCTCGATGTACTCCTCGGTGCGCGCCGCCCGGGTGGCGAAGTCGGATCCGAGGAAGCGGAACTCCTCCTCCAGCCAGCCGATGCCCACGCCGAGGATCACCCGGCCGCCCGACAGCTTGTCCAGCGTGGCGACCTCCTTGGCGGTCACCAGCGGGTTGCGCTGGGGCAGGATCAGGATGCCGGTCGCGAGGCTCACCGTCGTGGTCCGCGCCGCCACGAACGCCAGCCAGATCAACGGGTCGGGGATGTCGAACACCTCGGCCCCGGGCATCTTGCCGGTGGGCGAGTAGGGGTACGTGGAGGCGTACTGGTTGGGCACGACCACGTGCTCGACGGTCCACACGGAGTCGAACCCGGCCGCCTCGGCCGCCTCGCCCATGGCCGCCGCACCTCCGGGAGTGGCGTAGGGACCGGTGTTGGCGAACGCGATGCCGAAGCGCATGGCGGGAACGTAGCGCGCCTTGACCGCCGGGTCAGCCGGGCCGGACCCTACGCCGAGGGGCGGATGGCGACGGGTCGGGAGACCTCGTCGAAGAAGTCGTGGCCCTTGTCGTCCACCACCACGAAGGCCGGGAAGTCCTCGACCTCGATGCGCCAGACCGCCTCCATGCCCAGCTCGGGGTACTCCAGGACCTCGACCTTGCGGATGCAGTCCTGGGCCAGGCGGGCGGCGGGGCCGCCGATGGAGCCGAGGTAGAAGCCGCCGTGGGCGTGGCAGGCGTCGGTGACCCGGCGGCTGCGGTTGCCCTTGGCCAGCATGACCAGGCTGCCGCCCGCGGCCTGGAACTCGTCCACGTAGGCGTCCATGCGGCCGGCGGTGGTGGGGCCGAACGAGCCCGACGCCATGCCCTCCGGGGTCTTGGCCGGGCCCGCGTAGTAGACGCAGTGGTCCCGCAGGTACCCGGGCATGGGGTCGCCCGCGTCGAGTCGCTCCTTGATCTTGGCGTGGGCGATGTCGCGGGCCACGACCATGGGGCCGGACAGGGACAGGCGGGTCTTGACCGGGTAGCGCGACAGCTCGGCCCGGATCCGGTCCATGGGCTGGCCCAGGTCGATCTGCACCACGTCGGAGCCGAGCGCGGCCTCGTCCACGTCGGGCAGGAAGTGGGCGGGCTCGTGCTCCAGCTGCTCCAGGAACACGCCGTCGTGGGTGATCCTGGCCAGCGCCTGGCGGTCGGCCGAGCACGACACGGCCAGCGCCACCGGGCAGGAGGCGCCGTGGCGGGGCAGGCGGATCACCCGCACGTCGTGGCAGAAGTACTTGCCGCCGAACTGGGCGCCGATGCCGAACGCCTGCACCTGGGCCAGGACCTCGGCCTCCAGCTCCACGTCCCGGAAGCCGTGGCCCAGCTCGCTCCCGGCCAGCGGCAGCGAGTCGAGGTAGCGGGTCGAGGCGAGCTTGGCGGTCTCCACCGCGAACTCGGCCGACGTGCCGCCGATGACGACAGCCAGGTGGTAGGGCGGGCAGGCGGCCGTGCCCAGGGCGCGCAGCTTCTCGTCGAGGAACCGGGTGAGGCTCTGCGGGTTGAGCAGCGCCTTGGTCTCCTGGAACAGGTAGCTCTTGTTGGCCGAGCCGCCGCCCTTGGCCATGAACATCAGCTTGTAGGCGTCGCCGTCGACCGCGGCGATCTTGATCTCGGCGGGCAGGTTGGTCTTGGTGTTGACCTCGTCCCACATCGTGAGCGGCGCCATCTGGCTGTAGCGCAGGTTGTCGCGCTCGTAGGTGTCGAACACCCCGCGGGCGATGGCGGTCTCGTCGCCGCCGCCCGTGAACACGAACTGGCCCTTCTTGCCCTTCACGATCGCCGTGCCGGTGTCCTGGCACATCGGCAGCACGCCGCCGGCGGAGATGCACGCGTTCTTGAGCAGGTCGAGGGCGACGAAGCGGTCGTTGGCCGACGCCTCGGGGTCGTCGAGGATGTTGCGCAGCTGCTGCAGGTGGCCCGAGCGCAGCAGGTGCGCGATGTCCCACATCGCCTCGCGGGCGAGCAGGGTAAGCGCCTCGGGTTCGACCTGCAGGAAGCGGCGCCCGGCGGCCTCGACCGTCGAGACGCCGTCGG
>DATBGF010000313.1:0-4066 GCA_036558145.1 Acidimicrobiales bacterium | reverse complement strand
AGGCGCTAGTGCCCCGAGTCGTAAGTCCGCCCGCGGTTTCGGCGAGCACTGGGCGTCGCTCGCAAGGACGCACGACGAGGCGCAGCCGTAGCTGCGGTGAGGAGGAGGACGCCGCGAGCGGCGTTCAGGGCCGGCGAAACTGCGGCATGACTTGCGACTCGGGGCACTAGGTGAGCCCCCGCTTCTCCGTCATCACCCCCGTCTACGACACCCCGGACGAGGTGCTGCGGGCCACGGTCCGCTCGGTGACCCGCCAGGCGTTCGGCGACTGGGAGCTGTGCCTGGTCGACGACGCCTCCCCCTCGCCCCGGGTGCGCCGCACCCTGGCCGAGCTGGCCGCGGGCGACCCCCGCATCCGTGTGGCCACCCGGGAGGCCAACGGCGGCATCGTGGCCGCGTCCAACGACGCCGTGGCCATGGCCCGGGGCGAGTTCCTCGCCCTGCTCGACCACGACGACGAGCTGCACCCCGACGCCCTGGCCCTGGTGGACGAGGCGCTGCGGGCCCAGCCCGACGCCGACTACGCCTACACCGACGAGGACAAGATCGACGCCCAGGGCCGCCGCTCCGGACCGTTCTACAAGCCCGACTGGTCGCCCGAGCGCTTCCGCACCCAGATGTACACCTGCCACCTCAGCGTGCTGCGGGCCTCGCTCGTGGACCAGGTGGGCGGCTTCCGGGCCGAGTACGAGGGCTCCCAGGACTGGGACCTGGTCCTGCGGGTCACCGAGCGGGCACGCCACGTGGTGCACGTGCCCCAGGTCCTCTACCACTGGCGCACGCTGCCGTCGTCCACCGCGGGGCGGGGCGAGGCGGCCAAGCCCTACGCGTACGAGGCGGGCACCCGGGCGCTGCAGGCCCACTGCGACCGCATCGGCTTCCCGGCCCGGGTCGACCACGACGAGGAGCACCCGGGCGTGTACCACCTACGCCCGGTGCTGCAGGCGCACCCGTCGGTCAGCATCGTCATCCCCACCCGGGGCACGGCCCGCGACGTGCGGGGCGAGCGCGTGTGCCTGGTCGAGCACTGCGTGGCCAGCATCGTCGCCTCCTCCACGTACCCCGACTACGACATCGTGGTGGTGGCCGACACCGCCACTCCCGCCGGCGTTGCCGACCGCCTGCGCGCCCTGGGCGGCGACCGCCTCCGCATCGTCGACTACGACCGGCCGTTCAACTTCTCGGACAAGATCAACACCGGCGCCCTGGCCGCCCGGGGCGAGCACCTCCTGATGCTCAACGACGACATGGAGGTCGTGACCCCGGACTGGCTCGAGCGCCTGGTCATGTACTCGGCGTTCCCCGGCATCGGGGCCGTCGGGGCCAAGCTGCTGTTCGGCGACGGCCGGCTCCAGCACGTCGGGGTGGTGCTCGGCCACGCCCAGCCCGGGCACCTCTACCGGGGCTTCCGGGGCGACCAGGGCGGCTACGCCAACATGGTCCGGGTGGCCAACGACTTCACCGCGGTCACCGGCGCCTGCCTGATGACGCCCCGGGCCGCGTTCGACGAGGTCGGCGGCCTGTCCACCCAGTTCCCCCTCAACTTCAACGACGTGGACTACTGCCTCAAGCTGCGCTCGCTGGGCCTGCGGGTGGTGTACGACCCCGACACGGTCCTGTACCACTTCGAGTCGGCCAGCCGCTCCTCCGACGTGTCGGACTGGGAGTTCGAGCAGTTCCGGGCCCGCTGGGGCCACCACACCGAGCTCGACCCCTACGACAACCCCAACTTCCACCCGTGCTCACCCAACATGGTGACGCCCATCTACCACGCCGACGGGGCCGTCCTCATCTGACTCCCACCTGGCACCGGTCCTAGGCTCGCCCGATGGCTAACAGGGCGATGGACGACGAGCAGGTCGCGCACCTGCTCGAGCTGGTGAAGGACGCCGACAGCGTCGAGCTCAAGGTCACGGTGTCGGACTCGGGACGGCCGTCGGTGCTGGAGCGGCTGGACGTCGACCCGCTCGACGCCCAGATCCGCCAGGTGTACTTCTTCGACACCCCGGACCTCGACCTCGACAAGGCCGGCGTGGTGGTGCGGGCCCGGCGGGTCCAGGGCAAGGGCGACGACACCGTCGTCAAGCTGCGACCGGTGGTGCCCGACGAGCTGCCGCCGGCGCTGCGCTCGCTCCCCGAGTTCGGGGTCGAGGTGGACACGATGCCCGGCGGCTCGGTGTGCAGCGCGTCGCTCAAGGGCGTGCCCACCAAGGCGACCGTGCGCGACGCCGTCGCCGGGCGCATCCCGCTGCGCCAGATCTTCACCAAGGACCAGCGCGAGTTCTTCGCGGCGCACGCGCCCGACGGCGTGGGCCTGGACGACCTGCGGGTGCTGGGCCCGATCCACGTGCTCAAGCTCAAGTACACGCCGCCCGAGCTGGCCCGCAAGATCGTCGGCGAGATGTGGCTCTACCCGGACGGGGCCCGCATCATCGAGCTGTCCACGAAGTGCAGCACCACCGAGCCGTTCCAGGTGGCCGCCGAGACGCGCGCGTTCCTGTCCGGCAAGGGGGTCGACCTGAGCGGCGCCCAGTCCACCAAGACCCGTACGGCGCTCGAGTTCTTCGCCCGGGAGCTGAAGGCGGCCGACGCCGCAGCCGCCGGCTAGAGCTTGCGCAGCGTCCCGCCCAGGCGCCGCTTGACCCGGGTGGTCACGCGGCGGTTGACGGCGGAGCGCAGCGAGCGGGCTTCGGCCGAGGTCTGGGTCAGCTCGGCGTCGCGGCTGCGCACCAGGTTGGACAGCACCTTGACCTGCTCGTTCAGCGCCTCGATCTGGGCGACCAGCTCGTCGCGCTGGGGCACCAGCGCCGCGATCATCGTGCGCATGTGCAGGAGCTGGGAGCCGCCGCCCTCGGGCAGGACCATGGGCGTGCGATCCAGGTCGGCGGACACGAACTCGACGTCCTTGGCCAGGTCGCGCACCGCGGCCTCGTCCACCACCGTGAGGCAGTCGGAGATGCGGACGATGCCGCACATCTCCACCGCCCGCAGCAGGAACAGCGACGCCGCCGCCTCCGGGTCGCCGGGGTGGAAGTGCAGGCCGTTGGTGGCGCACGCCTCGCGGGGCACGGCGTGGGCCGCCAGCACCAGCGGGCCGAACGGCACCGTGGTCGCCAGGTCCAGCGGCTCCAGCCGCAACGGCTCGCGGTCCGCGGCCAGGGCCGCGAACGCGCCGGGCCGGCCCTGGGCCAGCGTGGCCGCGGGCGCGGCCGCCGCCCCGTGCTGCACCACCCGGCCGGGCAGGCTGTCCACGGCGTTGCGCACCGCTTCCACGTAGCCGGGGGCCACGCGGGACGAGGCGTCGAGGAAGCTCACGTAGCGGCCCGACGCGGCGGCCACCGCGGCGTCGCGCCAGTCGCCCTCGCCGGGCGCGGCCACGACGCTCACGGGGACGTCCAGGCCGGCCAGCTGGCCGCCGGGCAGCGGATCGCCGTTGCCGCCGGCCACCACGACCTCGAAGTCGTCGCTGGTCTGGGCGGCCAGGTCCCCCAGCAGGGCGCCCAGCGCCTCGGGGGCCTCGCCCGCCCGGCCGACGATCACGCTGAGCAGCGCCCGCTCCTCGTCGTCGGGCGATCCGTCGTGGATCGGCGCCCGGGCAACGGCCAGTGCGGCCTCGGGATCGTGGGCGTAGCGGCGCACGTACTGGTAAGTCTCGCCTCCCGGCGACGCCGCCATGCGGATGCGCCACATCGTCTGGCGCAGCGGAGCGCCCGGCCGCAGCGCGGGAGCGTCGGCGGGGAACAGCTGGTCACTGAACGCGTTGACGACGTCGTCGGCGTCCCTCTCGACCCAGCCCCCGTCGGCGAGGCGCTCGGTCACCAGCCGCTCGTTGAAGAAGCGGACGTGGGTGTCGTCGAGCAGGCCGATCTTGGACAGGTCCCACCGGCCCAGCAGCAGCTTGATCCCCACGTCGGTGTGGGTGACGTTGGGGATGCTGACGACCAGGTGCATCCCGGGGTTGGCCCGCTCCACGCGGCCCAGCGCACGGAGCAGCGGGACGGGATCGACCAGGTGCTCGATCACGTCGAGCAGCAGCGCCGCGGCCACGCGGCGACCGGCCGCGATG
>DATBGF010000312.1:0-4335 GCA_036558145.1 Acidimicrobiales bacterium | reverse complement strand
CCCGCCCGAGAGCGCCGCCGCCCTCGGCGTCGAGCTGGAGGCGAAGCCGTCGTTCGCCGAGGTGCTGGACGTGCGCGCCGGCCGGCAGGCCGGGGTGCGCCGCATCATCGACGGCCTGACCGACGACGAGCTGAAGCGGGTGTGCACCCGCTCGCCCGCGCCCGGGTATCCCGAGGAGGAGCGCACCGTGGGGCACTGCCTGCGGGTGGTCATGAACGAGGAGTGCGGGCACCTCGGCTACGCCACGCGGGACCTGGCGGTCCTGGAGGCGCGGGAGCGGGAGCGGGACTGAGCGAGCCGCGTCTGGCTCGCTCCCGCCCTCAGGGAGGGCGGGAGCGACCGGCTCAGAAGCCCAGGTCGATGAAGTCCTCGACGTTGTCCTGGGTGACGGTGGTGGCGGTGAGCTCGATGCGGCTGGGCACCTCGGGCTCGGCCAGCTCCTCGAAGCCCTGGCCCAGGGCGATGAGACGGGCGATCCGCACGGCCGAGGCCGACATCGACGGGTTGTACAGGAAGGTGGCCGAGTACAGGCCGCCCTGCTCGATGCGCTCCATCGCCTCGCGGGAGCCACCGGCGCCGGTGAGGATCATCTCGTCCTCGCGGCCCGCGTTCTCGATGGCGGAGACCACACCCATCGCCATGTCGTCGTCGTGGGTGTACACGGCGTCGATGTCGGGCTGGGCCTGCAGGATCGTCTCCATGACCTCCAGGCCCTTGTCGGGCAGGAAGTCGGCGGGCTGCTGGGCCACGATCTTGAGGCCGTCGCCGCACAGCTGCTCGATGGTGTCGGCGAACCCGGCGCTGCGCTGCTCGGTGACCGAGATGCCGGCGAGGCCCTGGATCTCGACCACGTTGCCCTGGCAGTCGAGCTGCTCGGCCAGGTAGTTGGCCGCGGACACGCCGATGCCGTAGTTGTCGCCGCCGATCCAGGTCCGGTAGGCGCTCTTGGTCGAGAACTCGCGGTCGACGTTGATGACCGGGATGCCCTGCTCCATCGCCTCCAGCGCCACCGGGGTCAGCGGCCCGCCTTCCTGGGGGAGGATGATCAGCGCGTCGGGGTCCTCGGCGATCAGCTGCTCGACCTGGGACACCTGGGCGGCCGAGTCGTTCGTGCCCTCCAGGAGGACGAACTCGACGTCGTCGAACTTGTTCGCCTCCTCCTCGGCGTTCTCGGTGATGGCGGCCAGCCAGCCGTGGTCGGCGCCCGGCGCGCTGAAGGCGATCTTGACCGTCTGGCCCTCCTCGACGGTGCCGCCCTCCGAGCCGGACTCGCTGCCCGAGCCACTGTCGGAGGCATCGTCGTCGTCGCCGCTCTCACACGCGGTCAGCGCCAGCGCGACCACGGCGAGCACGGCGATCAACCGGTGCTGTCGTGCGATGAACATGGTGGGTGTCCCCCTCTTTGCTTCCCGGACGCTCACCGGTCGCGACGTTGCAGCGCCGCGGCGGCGAGGATGATCACGCCCTTGGTCAGTTGCTGGAGCTCGGTCGGCATGTCCAGCAGGTTGAGCAGGTTGAACAGCAGGCCGAACGTGATGACGCCGAGGAACGTGCCGGTGATCGTCGCCCGCCCACCGGCGAGGCTGGTCCCCCCGATGACGACGGCCGCGATGGCGTCCAGCTCCAGCAGGTTCCCGGCCACCGGCGAGGCGCTCCCCAGGCGGCCGGACAGCAGCACCGCCGCGATCCCCACGCACAGGCCGGACAGCACGTAGACGCTGCACACGATGCGCTGGAGGCGCACGCCGGCCATACGGGCCGCCTCGCGGTTGCCGCCCACGGCGATGACATGGCGGCCGTAGCGCGTGCGGTTCAGCAGCACCCAGCCGCCCGCGGTCACGGCCAGGAACACGATGGCGGAGTAGGGGATCCCGACCACCCGGCCCCGGCCCAGCTCCCGCACGAAGTCCAGCTCCAAGAGGCTGATGGGCGTCTTGTCGCTCATCCACAGGGCCAGGCCCCGGGCCCCGGCGAACATGGCCAGCGTGGCGATGAACGGGACGATCCGGCCGTAGGCGATGGCGACCCCGTTGACCAGCCCCAGCAGCACACCGAACCCGAGCGCTCCCAGCATGAACGGCAGCGACTGCTGCTCGCCCGCCAGGCCGCCGGCGATGGCCGCGGCCGCCAGCATCGAGCCCACCGACAGGTCGATGCCCCCGGTGGCGATCACGAAGGTCATGCCCACGGCGACGACCCCGGTCACGCTGGCCTGGGTGAGCACGGTGAGCAGGTTGTCCCGGGTGAGGAACTGCTCCCGGTCGGCGATCGTGCCCGCCACCAGCAGGGCGATGACCACGACGGGCAGCGCCGCCTCCTGGAGCTGGATGCGGCGCCGGGCCCGCGCCGCAGGCGCGGTCACCTCCACCTCGGGCGCCCGCTCGCCGGTGTCGAGGGCGACTGGCTCGCTCATGGCGCGGCGGCCTCCTCATGGGGAAGTGCACGGGCCAGCAGGTCGGCCTCGGTCGTGCCCGCGGCGTCGACGAGCGCGGTGGGGCGGCCGTCGGCCAGCACGAGGATCCGGTCGCACAGCCCCGACAGCTCGGCCAGCTCCGAGGACACGAGCACGACCGCCAGGCCGCCGGCGGCGAGGGTGTGGATCAGCCGGTAGATCTCCAGCTTGGCCCCGATGTCGACGCCCCGGGTGGGCTCGTCCAGCAGCAGGACCTGGCACTCCCGCAGCAGCCAGCGGGCCAGCACGACCTTCTGCTGGTTGCCGCCGGACAGCTCGGAGACGAGCCGCTCGGGGTCGTCCGGTGTGGTGTGGAGCGAGCGCAGGTGGCGGGCGGCCGCGTCCCGCTCGGCCCGCCGGTCGATCAGGCCCCGGCGGCGGAAGCGGCGCAGGTCGGCGACCGTGACGTTGCGCACCAGGCTCCAGCCCGGCCACAGGCCCTGCGACTTGCGCTCCTCGGGGGCGAGGCCGACGCCGGCCCGGATGGCGAGGTCGGGGCGACCGGGCGGGAGGGCCCGGTCGCCCACGACCACGCGACCGGCGTCGGGGCGGTCGACGCCGGCCACGAGCCGCAGCAGCTCCGTGCGGCCGGCTCCCACCAGACCTCCGACGCCGAGGATCTCGCCCTCGCGCACGTCGAACGACACCTCGTGCACGGCCGGGGCCCGGGACAGGCCCTCGACCCGCAGCACCACCGGTCCCGGTTGCCGCTCGGGGTCCCGTGCCGGGAACGTGTCGGCCAGCCGGCGGCCCACCATGGCCGTGATCAGCTCGGAACGGGCCGTGTCGGGGGCCAGGGCGGAGGCCACGGTGCGCCCGTCGCGCAGGACGGTGATCACGTCGGCGACGGCGGCCACCTCCTCCAGCCGGTGGGAGATGTAGACCACGCCGACGCCCTCCGCCGTCAGGCGCCGGATGACGTCGAACAGCGTCGCCACCTCGTGGCCGCCGAGCACCGCGGTGGGCTCGTCGAGGATCAGCAGCCGGGCCTGCCGGGTGAGCGCCCGGGCGATGGAGGTGATCTGCTTGGCCGCGGGCGCCAGCTCGCCCACCAGGGCCCGGGGTGGGATGGCACGGTGGCCGAGGCGGGCCAGCACGTCCGTCGCCGCCGCCCGCATGGCCCGGCGGTCGATCACCGGCCCCCGGTGCAGCTCGTGGCCCAGGAACAGGTTGTCGGCCACCGACAGGTCGTCGACCAGGTCGAGCTCCTGGTAGATGGTGGCGACGCCGCGGGTCAGCGCGGCGGCGGGATCCCCGGAGGGCAGGGGAGCACCCTCCACGGCGACCTCGCCGGCCGACGGCGTCACCAGGCCCGCGATGCACTTGATCAGCGTCGACTTGCCGGCGCCGTTCTGGCCGACGAGGCAGTGCACCTGCCCGGCCTCCACCGTGAAGTCGACGCCGTCGAGCGCGCGCACGCCGGGGTAGTCCTTGACCAGCCCGCGCACCGCCAGCAGCGGCGGGGCCCCGGTCACGCGGTCGCCTCCTCCGGCGGGGCCAGCATGGCGTCGATGGCGCCGGCCGAGAGGATCTGCTCGACCACCGTGACCGCGCAGCCGATCACGCCCGCCCGGTCGTCGAGCTGGCTGCCCGACAGCTGGAGGTGCTGCGTCGCCAGCGCGGTCGAGCGGCGGTAGACGACCTCCCGCATGCCGGCGAAGAACTGCTCGTGGGCATGGGCCAGGTCGCCGCCGATCACGATGACCGACGGGTTGAAGAAGTTGACCGCTCCGGCCAGCACCTCGCCCACCAGCCGGCCCGCCTGGCGGACCAGCGTCACCGCCTGGGCGTTGCCCGCCCGCACCAGCGCCACCACGTCCCGGCTGGTCTGGGCCGCGACACCGATCGAGCGCAGCTCCCGGGCCAGGGCCCCGCCGCTGGCC